>JALOMK010000008.1 GCA_025455505.1 Bacteroidales bacterium | reverse complement strand
GCCTTGCTGGTTGCAACAAATGATCTCCTCAACCTGGGGAGCGTCAGCAGGTATTTCACCTGGGAAACAGCGCTTCTTTTCATCGGAGTGCTGCTTCTGCTCAACCTCCACTTTGTTGGCGGTTTATGGATGCTGGCACTGGGAACGTTTTTCCTCCTTGATGACATTTTCATCGTTACCCCCGAGAAAATAAAGATCCTCTACTGGCCGGCTGTCATAGTACTGACAGGTATTGCATTCATATTGTCATCTTTGAGAAGAAGGAAGAAATAATTAAAATAAAAAGATAAATTTACAGCTATGGAAACAAATGAAAGCTATAACAGGGATGGCCAGCAGGACAACATCGAGCGCAGGCACAGCAACAGGGCTGTTGTGGGAGTGGTTCTCGTAATCGTTGGCCTGTTCCTTGTCATCAGAAACACTGGCCTGTTCCCCGATGTAATCGAGGACATAATTTTCAGCTGGCCTATGCTCCTTGTAACAATAGGGCTTGTTATCACCATAAGCTCATCAGGCGAGAAGACATCAGGAATCATAGTAATGGCAGTGGGAGCCTTCTTCCTGATTCCTCACATCTTCAGGGAGACCTTCGACATAAACATGTTCTGGCCGTCAATATTCATCATAATCGGAATTATCTTTATCTTTTCGAAGCGAAAAGGCTGGAATTCAGTAAAAACCACAGGGCAGACAGGCGATGATTATATCGACTACGTTCACATCTTCAGCGGTGGTGAAAGGCAGATAGTATCGGACAACTTCAGGGGAGGCAAGGTCACTGCAGTTTTCGGCGGCAGTGAGATAGACCTTACAAAGGCAAGGCTTGCCCCCGGGGTCTCGGAACTTGAAATAGCATGCGTATTCGGCGGAACAACAATAATAGTGCCCGACGACTGGAATGTTAAAATTGACGTTGTCCCGGTACTCGGAGGCTTCGGCGACTCGAGGAAACTCTTTCCCGGAAGGACAATTGACACAACAAAGCAGCTTATTATCAAAGGCGCAGTTGTATTCGGCGGCGGAGAGGTAAAAAGCTATTAACACAAAATCATGAGACATCCTGTACTTACCAACAGGGTTAGGCTTATAATCTGGTGGCTGGTCTGGTTCGTTCTGACGCTGGGCCAGTCACTTCTTTTTTATTTCGCATACGGGGCTTTTGCCAAGGAAAGTATTTCCGACAGCATTATTTCGCTTGTCCTCTATGCCGGCATCGGCCTTTCGCTCTGGTATCCCTTCGTTTATTTCAATGCAGGAGAGGTCAAACCTTTTACGCTGATACTGAACCTTGTGCTTATCGGGGCATTCAGTATAACAATATGGGTCCTTCTTACAAAACTCCTTGTATCGCTCATCCTTCCCGAAGTAAATGACTATGCTGCATATTTCGACGCCACCTTCCCCTACAGGATAGGAACGGGTGTTTTCATTTATGGCATAATAATCCTCACCTATTATCTATTCGTCAGCCTTACAAACCTATCCGAAAAGAATGCCCGCGAGGCCAGGCTGGAGACCCTTGTAAAGGAAACCGAACTCAAAATGCTCCGCTCCCAGATAAATCCTCACTTCCTTTTCAACAGCCTGAACTCGGTCAGCTCGCTTACAATAACAGATCCCGACAGGGCAAGGGACATGGTAATAAAACTTTCCGACTTCATGCGCTATGCCCTTTCAAAGAAAGACGAACAGCTTGTTTCCCTGAGAAGTGAACTCGAAAACCTCAGGCTATATCTCGATATTGAAAAAGTCAGGTTCGGAAACAGGCTTGAGCTGGAGGAAAGTATCGGCGAGAACTGTCTCGATATTAAAATGCCTGTCATGCTGCTCCAGCCGCTCTACGAAAATGCTGTCAAGCACGGTGTTTATGAAAGTACTGAAAGCGTAATGATCAGTACCTGCGCTTTGATAAGCGGGGAACACCTGAGGATAACAATCAGCAATAACTTCGATCCCACAGCCACATCCAGGAAGGGAACCGGGACCGGGCTTCAGAACGTATCCAGGAGACTTGAGCTTTTCTATGGCAAAAAGGCATCGGTTGAAGCACTTAAGGAAGAGTCATCCTTTACTGTTATACTAAGCATCCCCGCAGAACCCGTTTAATGCACTTCGGGAATTTTTTTTTAATTTAGGGCACATAATTCTCCTTTTTCCGGCTTAATGATATTCCAGGAAACGGACTGATAGCGGAAAGATGGCAGAAAGTTCTTAACCTTGCAATTATGGACAATATCAGGATTGTAATAATCGACGACGAGGCTCCCGCAAGGGACATAATCAGGCATTATCTGACAGAGGTGGAAGGCGCAGAGATTATTGCTGAATGCTCCGACGGCTTCAGCGGGCTGAAGACTATCTCTTCGCTAAAGCCCGACCTTGTGTTCCTCGACATCCAGATGCCCAGGCTTACAGGCATTGAACTAGTGGAGGTTCTTACAGAAAAACCAGAGATAATATTTTCAACTGCCTACGACCAGTTTGCACTCCGGGCTTTTGAACTGAATGCAGTCGACTACCTTCTGAAACCCTTCCCGAAAAGAAGATTTCTCGAGGCTGTTAAGAAGGCAACAGACAAAATCAGGGCAGGACAGGGCAATAAGGTTTCAGCGAGCCAGCTGCTTGAAAAGAAACCTGAATCCGCAGCTCCTGTAAACAGGG
Organism: Bacteroidales bacterium; assembly: GCA_025455505.1. GTDB lineage: Bacteria > Bacteroidota > Bacteroidia > Bacteroidales > VadinHA17 > LD21. The sequence goes on along the minus strand of JALOMK010000008.1, from coordinate 14,487 downwards.
TTGTTGTGAGGAAGGGAAATTCAATAAGCCTCATTCCTGTGGACAATATTCGCTATGTTGAGGCCCAGGATGACTATGTAATGATTCATCACGCCGAAGGTAAGGCCATGAAGCAACAAACGCTGAAGTATTATGAGGATAACCTTCCCAGGACAGACTTCCTGAGGATACACAGGTCATACATCGTCAAAGTCAGTGAGATAAGGAAAATTGAACCTTATGGAAAAGACAACCACATAGCAGTTCTTCACTCCGACGCCAGGCTCCCGGTAAGCAGGGCGGGCTATAAATTGCTTAAGGACGAACTCAATTTCTGATCATTTTCTGCAAAGGCCCCCCTCCTTATCTTTCCTGTAAGCGGTTCTCCCTTTTATAACCTGCAAAAAAGCCGGAAACCAGATGATATCTGCGGAACCTGAAGAGAGGAACCGGGTCGTAACCATGAGTTCCTCCGGGCCTGCACCTCAGGATCCTTCCTGTTCCCATTATCAGACCATGCCAGGGACCGTGAAGTTTAAGGGCATCGAGCATGAACTGCGAACATGATGGAGTGTGCCTGCAAGAGGGCGTAAGAAAAGGCGATATGGCACCCCTGTAAAAATAAACAGGAAGCGAAAGGATAAAAGACAAAATGCTTTTCAGTACTTCTGTCATTCTGCAAAGATAATGTTTGGGAGTTTTAATTAATCAAACTGACAAAATGGCGACCTTTCTGCCAGAATTGAACATGGCAGCCTTTTTGATGTTATATTGTAAACCAAATAAGGAGGAAAGAACATATGAATATATGGATTATTTTTATAGGATTCATGATCCTGAGCTGGATCGTAAGCATGGTTCTTAAATCAAAGTTTAAGAAATACTCGAAAGTTGCCCTCGACAACGGCATGTCGGGACGCGAAGTGGCTGAGAGAATGCTCAACCACTATGGAATCTTTGATGTGAAGGTTGTCAGCGTACAGGGCCATCTGAGCGATCACTACAATCCCACTGACAAAACCGTGAACCTAAGTCCCGAGGTCTACAACGGAAGGAGCATTTCTGCTGCCGCTGTTGCCGCACATGAATGCGGACATGCAGTTCAGCATGCAGAGGCCTATGCCTGGCTGAACTTCAGGTCGAAGATGGTTCCGGCAGTGAGCTTCTCATCGAAATGGGTGCAATGGATACTGCTTGCCGGTGTCCTTATGGTACAGACCTTTCCGGCTCTTCTATTTGCAGGTATAGTTCTGTTTGCACTCACAACGGTCTTCAGTTTCATAACCCTGCCCGTTGAGATCAATGCAAGCCAGAGGGCCCTCGCATGGCTTTCGAATGCAGGCGTAACATCGTACCAGAACCACGACATGGCAAAGGATGCGCTTAAATGGGCTGCCTATACATATGTTGTAGCTGCACTGGGTTCGCTTGCAACCCTTCTCTACTATGTGATGATATTTACTGGTGCGAGCCGAGACTGACCCGTATTAGTGAGATAATAAAAAGCAGAAAATCACCTTCCTTCTGACTCAAGAAGGGAGGTTTTTTTATGGATAACCCTGATCACAAGCCATACAGCCAGGCCTCCCAGGGAAATCCACATCCACATTCCGGTAATGAAAATATGCCCACTGAGGAAGTAATTCCTGCAGAGATCCAGGAGTGTGAATATCACGAAAATATTAACAAAGCTGTTGTATTCCCTTTTCAGAACGCTTTTCAGCGAAAAAGGGAGTGCGGGTTTCATATAATTAAACGACAGGGGTATGAAGGGGGCCACTTTTGCCGACCACGCGTCGTACGAATCCCCGAACTTCCTTCTTAGGAACTGCTCCTCGGCGAAAATGATTCTTTCATAATATAGCCAGTAGAACATGCAGAAAACAATAACAAACCAAACCGAATTCAGAAAAAGCACCGGCCCGAGCCACATGAAAAAGTTGCCAAGGTAAAGCGGGTGGCGCACGAGAGAATATATTCCGGTTGTATTAATTGTATCAGCGACCTGGCCTGCGGATGTGTTCCTGCCCGAGGTGTTTCCGGGAGCAAAACCCACTGTGATTATCCTTATCACCTGCCCGGCCAGAGTCACGCCGAGAAACAGCAATTCCTCACTCATATCGAAGATCAAAGCCTGCCTGTTGGCAAGGAACATTGCAAGAATGCCGGGGATAATTATAAGAACAGGCAGCCAGCTTCGCCTTTTGAACAGCCAGTTGCCGCTGATTTCAAGTTCATGTACAAGTGCCATCGCATTCAGATTATAGAAGCGGCAAATGTATATATTTTTCAGAAACTTACCTTAAACCTCAGGAAACCAAGGTTCAGCCTTGTCTCAATGTTGTTGTCTTCAGTCCTGAAATATTGCCAGAATACCGACAGGTCGACATTTTCAGCTACTGAAAAGTCGGCGGAGGAGCCGGTAAAGAAACCTTCGAGGTCGGGAAACCACATTCCTGATATGCCGAGCGTAAAAAGGGGTGTGACAGGCCATGAAAAGGACCCGAAGGCAGAGAATTCAGAAAAGGCAAGCTCCTTTGTTGAAATGTTTCCATAGTAGATTGAACCGAAGCCTGCCGGGTCAGACGGGTTATTGCAGTACATGACCTGCGCCTGGACCGTCGAGTTATTGGTGAAGACCTTGTCGATCCCCGTTGTGAATATGCCGGTTCCGGAAGCGCCGGGCCTGTTTTCTGCCGGTTGAAACCACGAAAATTCGCCCCTGAACGATACGGAACCCAACGCCCCGGACCAACCGGCCCCGAGGACATAATCCTCGCTGCCGGAATAACCGCCCAGGAACTGGATGTCATAGCCCCACTTATTGAACCTGTACAGGAGTGCTGCTGTTATCCTGTCCTCATTGTCGGCTTTAACAGCAAGCTCAATTGCCGAGGAGAACCCGGGATAATACTGCAGTCTTACGGCATCGCTTCCGGGGCGCTCAACATAATCAAAGTCGAAATATGAATATGCATTGAATATGTCATTAGGATTCCAGACCATTGTCTGGCCCCAGTTTATCCTCTGACGCCCTATCCTTGCCTGGAACTTCCCGTAATTGAAATCGGCCCAGAGCCTGTCGACAGTAGTATTCAGAAGCACCGATTGTTCGTTAACAAGGTTCCACGACATGTCAATCACGCCCTGGTCAGCTCCTGTGTTTTCAGCGAAGGACGGATTGATCCGCAGCATGTCACCGGTAAACAACCTGTTCCTGAATTCAGCCGCAAAAGTGATATGATCATCCAGCCATGCTTTCAGATTGATCCTGTTATGAACAAGATTGTCATTTATAAAGGGACCCGACAGGGAATCGAACATCACGCTTTGCATTGCTGACAGGTAACCAGCCGCTGACAAGCGCTTCTCAGGCTCCTGGGAGGCCGCACGGGAAAAGGCAAGGACAGAAAAAAGCAGTATTGCAGACAGGCGCCTGATCATGTTATGCCTCCTTTACATCGTCAGACACAACCTGGCCGTCCTCGAGAGTAATAACCCTGTGCGCCATCTTCATCACCCTCGGATCGTGAGTTGAGAAAATAAAAGTGATCTTTTCCTCGTGGTTTAATTTTTCCATTATCTCAAGGAGAGTGGCTGCCGACCGTGAGTCTAGGTTTGCTGTCGGCTCATCTGCCAGGACGAATTTCGGCCTTGACGCCAGGGCTCTTGCCACGGCAACACGCTGTTGCTGGCCCCCGGAAAGCTTTGAGGGCCGGCTGGAGGCCCTGTCTCCAAGCCCCACCGCCTTCAGAAGCTCAAAAGTGCGCTTATCCCTTTCTTCCCTCGACCACTTCTGCAGCGTCATTATGAATTCGACATTTTCTTTTGCGGTTAACACAGGGATCAGGTTATATGCCTGGAATACAAAGCCTATGTTTCTCATCCTGAAGTCTATAAGCTGAGATGATTTCAGGGTAGCAAGGTTAGTGCCATCAATGATTATCTCTCCTGAAGAGGGCATGTCAAGCCCCCCTATAAGGTTAAGAAGAGTTGTCTTTCCGGATCCCGAGGGCCCGACAATTGCTGCAAATTCGCCTTCATTGAAGCTGAGCGTGACCCCGTCGACAGCATGGACCTTGATCTCAGAGCTGTTATAAATCTTGTGCACGTCTTTAAGTTCGAGAATTTTCATTGCCTTATTGTGTTTCATGTTACTATTCTGTTCTGATCGCCTCAACAGGATTAAGCTTCAGGGCCTTGAAGGCCGGGTATACTGACGACAGGATTCCTGTAATAATTATCAGGATCGTTGCCATTATGAAGAATGAGAAGCTAATTTCAGGGTAGAGGTGTGCCGAATATCCAAAGGCTTCAAGTCCTTCGGCATATTTTACAAAATTAATCCCGTTCCGAGCCGTAAGGAGAATTGCTATCCAACCTGCAAGCATTCCTGCTGCACCCCCGGTAAGGGAAAGAAAAACAGACTCAAGCATTATCATCGAAAACACCTTTCGCTTGTTCATCCCAATGGCGGTTAGCATCCCGAGCTCTCTTGTCCTTTCGAGGACCACCATCAGCATCGTGTTTACAATTCCGAATGCAAGTGCCGCAAGGATTATCGCAAACAGTATTCCGTAGATCTGGTGTACATAGTCAGTCATAAGCGCAAGATCGGGCTGAAGCTTTTTCCAGTTTGTGACGTCCAGGCCCGGAAGCGCCTTTGCAAGCGATTCTGTAGTCTGCACAGTCATGTCACTGTCGTCCAGCCTCATTATTATTTTATGGCAGTCACTTTCGGACATGCCCGTGTATTTTCTCAGGTCAGCAGCACGGACGAATACCTGGGTACTCTCGAACATAGAGTTCTTGGTATCATAAATTCCCGTAATCCTGAAACGGGCTCCGACCTGGACTTCATTCCTGTCGAGAAATGTCAGTGTGAAACGCGATCCCTCCCTGAAACTCCAGGCTGCCTCTTTTATAATATGCCCGTACCTGGCAGTTTCCCTGGCAGAAAGAAGTGTTTTAACTCTCCTGGTGAACTTTTTCTCATTTGCAAACCTCTCGCCTGAGAGTGTATTCAGCTTCTCAAGAACCGGTGCGGGCACATTTTCTTCCCTGAGCTTCCCGAGGACAAGGCTGTCAACTGAATAGCGGATAATATTAAGATCCCTGGCCAGGTCCTGGCCGATAAGCGCCAGGTCGGGCCTTGAATCACCATCAAAAAATGAGCCGGTGCCAGTGATTATTTTTTTATCGAGTGAGAATATCGTTTTCTCTTCTTCCGGGTTTATTCCGGATATTTCTACACCTGCACTTTTTGTTGCTGTTCCCGCCATGCCGGAAACTATTGTCCTCCGAACATGACCTGCGATCCCGGGAATTCCCGAAATAACCTTCTCAACAGCCGCCGCATCAGATATAACGAGGTCAGGATCCTGGTTCAGCGAAAAACCCTTTGCCGAAACCTGGATGTGTGATATCTCCTCATCAAGCGCAGCATTCACCCGCTGGGCTATCATCCCGTTCATCACCGCAACGGAGAAGACTGCAGAGAAGACCCCTACTGTTACGGAGGCAATTACAACAAAGCTTCGCACCTTGTTCCTCCACACATTCTTCCATGCTGTTTTAATTATCATGGCTCAGGCTTTTAAGGATTTTACTACATCTGTCCGCATTATCTTTCTTACAGGGTATATAAGTGCAATAAGCACAATTACAGCAACAACCACCATTTGCCAGACGATGTACCAGTCGGCGGGCAAAAAGGGCATAACCGGCTCAAGACCATAGTCTTCGTACATTTTACCCATTTCGCCTGTAAACCTTATAGGATGAAGATAGCCGTAAATTATCACCGGCATCGCAGCCAGGGTGCCCGAGAGTATGCCCATGAAACCTATGTAGAGCATTTCGAAAACCACCACGCGGGCAAGTTTTGTCTTCTGCATGCCCACGGCCACGAGTACCCCGAACTCCCTTCTTCTTTCGGCAGTCATCATAAGCACTGTACCGAAGATCCCGAATGCTATCACAAGGTATAGTATTGCTATCATTACCATTCCGCTTTTATTGTCGCCTTCCATCTGGTTAATAAGCAATTCGTTCATCTGCCGCCAGTCCATGGCCTTCAGGGGAGGGCTCAGCTCTTTCCCTATAAGGCCTGTCATGGCATCGACAGCCCTGTCACCGTTATCCTTCACGCTTACAGCGAGAGATGTAACCATGCCCGGAGCGTCATAGAGTTCCTGGCAGACATCGAGCGGGAGGTATACAATTTTATTGTCAAGGTCGGGAGAGGGAAGCTTTACTATGCCTGCAACACGGTACTTTCCGGCTGCTGAAGCCCCCCGGTAACCCTGCCCTATAAGCACGATAGTATCACCGACTGAAAGTTTAAGGTATTCCGCCAGCGCCTTACCCGTGAGCACAGAGCTTTCCCCGCTTTTTATGTAGCCGTTCCGGAAGTTAGTGTTCGACCGGATAAGAGGCATCAGCGATGCTGAATCGCCTGCACGAATACCGAGGTCAAGTTCAAGGGAGGAATTCGATGGGTAAGCATTACCTTTAAGCTCACTTATGCGCTTTGCAACATCTTCAGGTGCCCCTGAGTTCCTGATGAGCTCGATTGATTCTTCTGTTATGTAATACTTGATAAGTCTCGATCCGATATTTGAAAGGTACTTTTCCCTTTCAGGATCCACTCCCATCACAAGCACGCCTTTCGAGACTTCCCCCGATGACGCCAGGGCAAAGGATTCGATCCTGGGAATGAGTAAATCCGCATTTTCATTTTTCAGGATAAGCTTCTCAAGTTCAGGACTGTTTTCGATCAGGTTGTCAATGCTCCGCGTATCCCAGAAATCCTCGTGCTGAATCTGCAGATACCCAGTATAGGACTCAATAATATTCCTGAACATATGGTCATAGGCTCCAAGCTGAAGCGAGCGCATCACAAGGGCAAAAAATACGGCAAAGAAGACCGATGCAACTGTTATGAGAGTCCTCCTGCGGTTCCTCCAGAGATTCCTCCATGCCATTTTATAATTTCTCATAGTTCCGTGTATTATATATCTTTACAGCGGTTACCTCACGTTTTTCATATTCTGCTGCGAAAAGAAGCTGTCTTCAATCGGAATATTGAACTTAATATCCTTTATTACTACAATTGTTTTGTTCCCCGGTTCATCGGCAGGCACAAGCTCTATCCTTGTCTGGATTGTCCTGCCGTCCATCATTTTTATCTCGCTTCCCGTTTCTGTTCTTACAATTGCGCCGTCTTCATCGTAAAGCTCTGCCCTGAGCACAAGGAATTCCTTCTTGTCTATCCACCTGATCTGTTTTGACCAGACTACAGCTGACTCTTCCCGGGCAATCATTTCGATCCTGTAGCAGGGCCTGCCGTCGACATTTTCCTCCCCCCTGAGGATATGTTCATAGTCGTCCACAACTGATGATTCCTTTAGGATGTCGTCGTTTGTATAATCGGAGCCCATCCAGCCCTGCGACATCATCGAGGGAGGGAGCTTGATAAGCCTGCTTATGGCAGGATTCCAGCTCCACATTTCTGTACCTCTCTTAAGAAAAGACTGGCCGGCATCCCTCGCCGGGGCTGTTATTAACGTGAGTGCATTATCCCTGCCCTTGGTCCAGTTTTTAAACTCAACAGTCCGCTGCCACGAAGGCCTTATAATTGTCATTGCCATTGTCATGAGGCTCGATTTCTCGCCGTTGAATTTTTCATCGGCGCGTCTTACTATCTCCTTCGCGTCGGGTGCCTGGGAAAAAAGGAGCAGTCCGGATGCAAAAAACAGAACTGTTGCCGGAATCAGCTTCGTGTTAAAAGCAGTGTTTTTCATTTGAAAGTTTCTATTATCCTGTTTATTGTTTTTTCAGTAAATTCCTTATCCTCATCATCTGAAAAAATATATGTAAGCGCAAAGCCCTTTATCGTGATTATGAACATATTCATTTCGAGACGCGGATCGTATTCCGTATTGCGGGAATTCCGCTTCCTGCCGAAGTAGTCATATATCAGCGACATTATATCTGAAAGCAGGAGACCCTTTGTTCCTTTTTCGAAAGGGATAATAAGAGATCCTGAACCGAGAAACAGATTAAGCAGTTCCTCCCGAACTTCCTTCTGCATCATGAGCTGGAAGAAAAGCCGCCAGAATGAGCGGTTTTCGCTAAGTACAAGTGCAATCCGCCTGATGAAATTAACAAACTCATCCTCTGAAAGGAAACCATCGCGATTCATGTCGAAATCCTTGTATACCTCGGTCACGGAACGCTGAATTATTGCCGCAAGCAGGGCTTCCTTGCTTTCGAAATAGTTGTACATAAGCCCTTTTGATATTCCTGCATGACGCGCTATGTGGCTTATCGTTGCAGAATGATAGCCTTCGCGGGCGAAATGTTCAAGGGCCGTGTTCATGATCAGGGCTTTTCGTTCCTCCCTTATCTCCTCAAATTGCTTCTTGGTACGCGGTGACATGTTTGTTGACTGAACGGTTGGTCAAAGTTAAATCAAGAATTTTTAAAATGCAAATTTTTTTTTCTTTCAGCCCCTATTTCAATGACAGGCAGAATAAATTTGTTAATTGTCCGTTCTACTGTTTATGTGAAAAGAATATTTATCTTTAACCTGTTGAACCTAAAACATTTTTCTAATGGCAAGCCTCAAGTTCATGCTGGGACTTATCCCTTCAACATCCAAAATTGAACAAACAGAAAAAGCACTTATAAGTGAATTCGAAAAACTTCAGCAGCTGGCTTCCTCCGAAAAGCTTGCAAAATTCACCAAGCTCAAGGATATTGTTGAATCCGGCGGATTTATCCAGAAGAAAAAAGAGATAATTTCCCTTAAATACAAGGAATCGCAGGAGTATTCAAAAGAAAAGGAGTTTCTGTCGCTTCAGAAGGCCAGGGACCTCGTCCTCTATTTCAAAACCCTTTCAGGACCCGACCTGAAAAGTTTCAGACAGTTCGAAAGCTCTGAGAAAATCAGGAATTTCGAAGCCCTTGAGAAATTCATCTCAGCCACCGACTTCAAGGCGAAGAAAAAAGCAGACAAAAAGCATTTCAGGGAAAGCGAAGAATACAAGAAGCTTATCGAATACAAGAATCTTAAAAGCAGTCCCGACATAAAAGGCTTCTATAAATTCAAGTCCTCAAAGGAGCTTGCAAATTACCTGGCCACTGAAAAATCGGCACGGCTGACAAGATATAATGAATTGAAGGAATACCTTGCAACTGACGAATTCAGGAACAGGAAGACCTACCTTCTCGACAGCAAGCGTTATGAAAAGTCTGAAATGTTCAGGGAAGAGCAGGAGTTCCAGGCGCTTAAGAAGAGTGATGATATTGTATGGTACTTCAAAACAAAAGACTCCGACAAGTTCAATATCCTCAAAACCAGGACCCTCACCTTCCATGATGAATTCGAAGGCGACAGGCTCGACTCATCAAAATGGATAACGAACTACTACTGGGGCGAAAAGCTTCTGAAGGATAACTATTCTGTTGACACCGACCTGCAGGCATATACAAAGGATAACTTTGAAGTGCGCAACAGCGTTCTCAGGATAATAACAAAGCCACAGAAACAACAAGGCAAGGCATGGTCGGCCGATAAGGGATTCTACATGAAGGAATTCAGCTATACCTCGGGTCTTATTAACTCAGGAAGCAGCTTCAGGCAGAAATACGGCATATTTTCAGCCAAGGTAAAACTTGGCGACCCCCACGCAAAGCACGGCTTCTGGATGCTTTCTGACAGGATTACTCCGCATATCGATGTTTGCAGGACAGGACAGGGAAAGGTATGGTTTGATTATTTCTCATCAAAAGGCGCCAGGGCCATGACAGCCCTCGGATCGAGATATGCGAACGATTTTTTCATCTATACCCTCGAATGGACTTCCGGTTCGCTTGTCTGGAAAATAAACAACACCGAGGTATTCAGGCAGACAAGCGATGTTCCTCAGGAGCCAATGTATGTAATCTTCTCCGGAGGACTTGAAAAGGCAGTCGGATCGGTTACATCGCTTGAAGTTGACTGGATAAGGGTATACCAGCCGAAATAACGTTTAGCCGGGTCAATCTAATCTTATGGCTGCATCAGGATGAGCATCCATCCTGCTTTTGCACTGCGTTCCCATTCGCGAGGCAGACCTCGAGGAACAAAAACAATGTCTCCCTTTTCAAGCTTTATCCTGTCATTTCTGCAGAGCAGACTGAACAAAAATTCCCCGCGCGTGTCGCGTGAGGACAACTTTAGATCGTTTGTGTTTACAACCTTGAAAGGCGTCGGACCCCGAAACGGCTGTCTGCAGCTTTTAAAACAACAGGCTCCTGCTTCCGCGCAGATGAAGTAATTGCAAAAACGAAAATGCCTGCCATAAAGAACAACCTCATTAAATTCAGCCTCATAACCTTATTTTATCAGTGTAAGCACCAATGCTGCAATACGCCTGGCGGCAAGAGCTAGTACAAGTATTGTCAATGTGATCATCTTTTCTTATTATATCCTTAATAAACAGACATGAACGGCTTTTGTTCCGCCGGATTGAATTTTTTATTTGACAACTGATCCCCCGGGGAAAAAATCCGGCTCATGCCCGTTAACCGCTTAAAGCCTTGGAAAAAAAGATCCTTCCTGTAACTATTTGATAGTTTAACCGTCTTTACTTTGCAAAACAAAATATGACAGTAGCGGAATACAACAAGGCTGTTGAGGAGTTTGCCGATGCGGTTTACCGTTTCATCAGGGCCGATATAAGGGACGATGAAAAGGCAAAAGACATCGTACAGGACAGCTATGAGAAACTATGGAGAAATGTTGCCGGAATTGAATTCAGGGTAGCAAAGTCCTGGCTTTTCACATGCGCCTACAACAGGATGATCGACATAATCCGGAAGGAAAACAGGATCTCATTCACAGGCTGGGACACTTTGCCGGGCCAAACTCATGAGGACAAGTACAGCGACCTCAACGAAATACTGCACCAGGCACTCTCAAGATTGCCCGATATTCAGCGATCATCAGTGCTTCTGCGCGATTACGAGGGATACAGTTACAAGGAAATAGGGGAAATTACAGGCCAGAGCGAAGCACAGGTTAAAATAAACATCTACAGGGGACGGATTGCACTGAAAAGCTATATCGGTAAAATTGAAACTGTAATTTAACAATGAAGATCGACAGGAATAACTACCAGATCTGGCTTATCGACCTTGAGGACGGTAATCTTACAAGAGACCAGTATTTTGTTTTGCAGGAATTTCTTGATGAAAACCCTGACCTCAGGGAGGAATATGCCGATCTTGGTCTTTTCAGCCTCCTGTCCGATAATTTTTCCACTTTCCCCTCCAAGTCCTCACTAAAAAAGGACCTTTCACAGATTTCTTCCGACCAGTTCGATCTCCTTGCAGTCTCAAAACTTGAAAATGATATCACCCCGGATGGAGAGGCAGAGCTGAATGAACTGCTGGCAACTGACCCTGCGAGGAGGATCAGCTATGAACTCATTATTAAAACAAGGCTGAAACCTGGTAAAATGGTTTTCCCCGGGAAACACAGGCTTAAACACCCTGAAGGCAGGACCCGGACCCTGAGCCTTGCCTATAAAATCATGGGGGCTGCCGCATCGCTTCTTCTTCTTTTTTCGCTTTACAGGCTTATCCTTGTAAATGAGCCATCTCCATCTTCCCCTTCAGAAATAGCAGCTGCCAACGGCATTAAGTCACCGGAAAACGTGTCAGAAATAGCTGCAACCAGCCCCAAGGCAGAAAAACAATTAACAATGGCTGATCCAGTAAAGGAGGGAGAAAAGGAATCAGTCTCCGAAGGCAGTGTAAACACGTATGATACACGGTCTGCTTCAGGAGAAGCAGATTTCAGAACCCGGGATGTAACAAATGTTACAATTCCTGAAGTCGGCTCAATGCGTGAAACCCCGGCAGGAGCCTTTCCCCGGCGCATAAACCTTGAAAACAGGATCGGGATAAGCGGACAGCAAATGCATGCAGCACTTGCAGTTTCAAGGATCGAAATCCCGGATTACAACCAGGACGAAGACCGCAGTACAATAGGCCGCTTTATTGCCAGGAATTTCAGGGAGAAAATCCTGAAAGAGGAGACTCCTGAAGAAAGCCCTCTTAAAGCATATGAGATCGCCGAAGCCGGGGTAAGCGGAATTAACAAGCTGCTGGGCTGGGAAATGGCAATCAGCAGGAATACAAACGAGACCGGGGATGTCAGTTCAGTATACTTCAGCTCACGCCTTCTGAAAGTGAACGCTCCTGTGAGGAGCGAAAGACCTCTTCCCTGAGCAATAATTCCAACCCGCAGGATAGCAACGAAGACGTCGCTACTGAATAAAAAAAGTATATTTGCAGCTGGTCATATCCGGTTGCAATGGAATCACCTTACCTGTCACAGCGGGAGCGCAGAAGATACGGAAGACAGATAATGCTTCCGGGAATCGGCATTGAGGGTCAGGAGAAGATCCGGAATTCTTCAGTTCTTGTCGTTGGAGCCGGCGGGCTTGGATGCCCTGTACTCCAATATCTTACCGCCGCCGGAACCGGAAGGATAGGCATCGTGGAGTTTGACACGGTGGATGAAACTAACCTGCAGAGGCAGATCCTTTACGGCAGCTCCGACCTGGGCAAGCTAAAATCAGTGATTGCAAAGCAAAGACTCGAAGAGATAGCTCTCCTGAGCAAGATAGAAGTATTCAATATCAGACTGGACTCCTCCAATTCAGGTCGCATATGCAGCAGCTTTGACATAATTGTTGATGCAACCGACAATTTTGAAGCCCGCTATGCAATAGATGATGCCTGCTCCGCCTCAGGAAAACCAATGGTGCATGGATCAATTTACAGGTCCGAGGGATCAGTGTCTGTTTTCAATTACAAGGGCGGGCCCGGCTACAGGGACTATAATCCTCAAAAGGACCGAGGGTCAAGCAGAAACCCTTCTCCCGGGGAAACAGGTCTTTTCGGCGTTCTTCCAGGGATAACAGGGACAATAATGGCCAATGAAGCTATAAAAATAATCACGGGCACCGGGTCTGTTCTCTCGGGCATGATTCTCGTTTTCAATATTCATGACAATACTTTCATCACTTATAAATTAAAAACTCACAATGAGATTACTACTGATAAGCAATTCAACAAATCCAGGTGAACCATACCTTGATTATCCTAAATACAATATCCGTGACTTCCTGGGAAATGCGCCAGTAAAAACCCTTTTCATTCCATATGCTGCCGTAACTTTTTCATATGACATTTACGAGGAAAAAGTCAGGGAGCGTTTCAGGCAGGTGGGACATGACATTGTTTCAATTCACCGCCTCCCTGATCCTGTTGAGGCAGTGCAAAATGCCGAGGCAATTGTCGTTGGAGGAGGAAATACATGGAAACTGCTAAGGACGGTTCGCGATCTTAAACTAATAGAGCCCGTGAAGAACAGGGTCCTTTCCGGAACTCCGTACATAGGCTGGAGCGCCGGTTCAAACATGGCATGCCCCACTATCAGGACAACAAATGACATGGCTGTTGTACAACCCGACTCCTTTGAGGCTTTCGGACTCATCCCGTTTCAGATTAATCCGCATTATCTCGATGCCAATCCTGAAGGACATGCCGGGGAAACAAGGGAACAGAGGATAGAGGAATTCATCGAAATGAACCCGGACCTTTACGTTGCCGGGTTGAGGGAGGGGACAATGCTGATTCTCGACGGAGGCAGGCTTTCACTCGTCGGTCCGAGAAACCTGAGGATATTCAGGAAAGGCAATCCCCCGCTTGAATGTTCTGCTTCAGATGATCTTTCGTTTTTGCTTAAATAATTGAACGTTATTTAATATGAAGAGGATCCTGAGTGTGCTTAAATTTGCAGGGCTGGTTTGTGGAGGCTTAGTGCTTCTTCTCTTCATTGTTTCGCAGGTGATGCAGGAGAAAGTTGCAGAAGTAGTGATCAATTCCCTTAACCGTAATATTTCAACTAAGCTCGAAGCAGGTTCCTACCGTCTTTCCTTCCTGAGGAGGTTTCCCCTGGCTTCTCTTGAACTCAGGAATGTTCTTGTGCATTCATCGCAGAAATTCGACCGGAGTGCCTTTGACCCCGGAACTACAGACACGCTCCTTGCAGCTCCATCAGTAAGTGTTGAGTTCAGGCTGCGAAATGTGCTTACCGGAAACTACAGGATAGAACGCATTGGCGCTAAATCAGGGAAAGTCATTCTCCTGGCCGACAGGGCCGGAAAGGTCAATTACGAAATTGCCGAAGAGAAAGGGAACCAGGAGGAAGATGACTTCAGGCTCGATCTTGAAAGGATACATCTCAGCGGAATGCTTGCCAGCTATACCAACTTAAAGGCCGATCTCCTTGTTGAAATGGTCGTCATCCCCGCGGGGTTCAGTCAACATCATCTCCAGACAGGCCGCAAACAGAATCTGATAAACAGCCCCATGGACGACCGCGGTCCTGAAACTCGAGAAGGTGACCATGACCATGGCAAGGGTCACCGCGAGCAGGAGCGAATC
>JALOMK010000007.1 GCA_025455505.1 Bacteroidales bacterium | reverse complement strand
TATTAACGGCAACAAGAGTTTCAGGTCCAAACCGGCGAAACACATTCTGAAGGAAAACCTGAAAGGACAGATATGGCTTATGTTTATTCCGTCGGTAAGGATGTATTTCCTCAGGTTCAGGGGAGCGGGTGAACTAACGATGAACGGACAGATACTGAGGGAGGATAAGGTATATCCATTCAGTAAGGGCTCCTCGGTGAAGGGTAATAAAATAGCCCCCGTTTACTACTGGGATGTCACAATGCAATTCCTGAGGGAGGATTTCACGGCATCAAGGGTAGTATATGAAGTCAGGGATCTGGAATACAGGTTCAGGAGCAATGAGATAGGCATCCATAAAATGAGCTTTGTGGAAGAATCAGGGCGCATGGTTGGAATTATGGGAGCAAGCGGGGCAGGCAAGTCCACACTTCTCAGTGTTCTGAACGGCACAAACCCTCCTTACGAGGGGGAGGTACTTATCAACGGACTGAGCATTCACGGGAACAAGGACAGGATAAAAGGGCTAATAGGTTATGTGTCGCAGGATGACCTCCTGATAGAGGAACTCACTGTTTTTGAAAACCTTTACTTCAATGCGAAGCTGTGCTTCGATAATCTCAGCGACGAGGAAACAGTTGCAAAAGTCGATGCGGTGCTCAAAAACCTCGGCCTGTACGAAATAAGGAACATGAAGGTTGGCACGCCTCTTAACAAGAAGATAAGCGGCGGGCAGAGAAAGAGGCTTAACATATCGCTTGAACTGATAAGGGAACCAGCAATTATGTTCCTTGACGAGCCTACATCAGGCCTCTCATCACGCGACTCGGAAAACATTCTTGACCTTCTTCAGGAGCTTGCCAGGAAGGGGAAACTCCTTTTCATAGTGATACACCAGCCTTCGTCGGAAATCTTCAAGATGTTTGACAAGCTTATTATTCTCGACACGGGCGGTTACCTTATATACAACGGAAACCCTGTTGAATCGATTGAGTATTTCAAGCGCAAGATAGAACAGGCAAACTACAGCGAAAGCGAATGTTACGCCTGCGGAAATGTTAATCCCGAACAGATATTCAACATCGTTGAAACAAGGGTATTTACTGAAAGCGGACAGCCCACCGAAACGCGAAGGCTCTCGCCCGAAGACTGGAACAAGCTTTACAAGGGGGAGATTAACAAGGAGGAGCTAGAACCTGAAACGACGATGCCATCGATAAATTTCCAGACCCCAAACAAGTTCAGGCAGCTTCTGGTATTCATAAAGAGGGATGTACTTTCAAAAATATCCGACAGGCAATATCTTCTCATAACGATGCTCGAAGCTCCTGTGCTGGCATTCTTCCTTGCCTTTCTCATCAGGTACTTTGACGAAAGCGCTTCCGAACCCCGCTATTCGCTGTTCAACAACAGCAACCTTCCAGTCTATATCTTCATGTCTGTTATCGTTGCAATCTTCATGGGGCTCACAGTGAGCGCCGAAGAGATCTTCAAGGACAGGAAGATACTCAGGAGGGAAGCATTCCTGAACCTCAGCTGGAACAGCTACCTCCTTTCGAAGGTGTTTGTCCAGTTCGGTATATCTGCAATCCAGGCGCTTACATTTGTGATCGTCGGAAATGCTATTACCGGCATCAGGGAGATGATGTTCCATTACTGGCTTGTATTGTTTACCTGCTGGGCCGGGGCCAATGTTCTCGGACTCGTTATATCGGACAGTTTCAAGGCTGTTGTGACTATTTACATATTGATCCCCTTCCTGGTGATTCCGCAGATAATTCTGAGCGGGGTGCTTGTAAAGTTCGAGAAACTCAATCCCAACATTTCGTCTCCCGTTGAAATACCTTTCTACGGAGAGATGATAACGTCTCGCTGGGGCTACGAGGCCCTGGCTGTAAAGCAGTTCATAAACAACAGATATGAACAGAAGTTTTACAGGTACGACAAGGCCAAGAGCGAGGCCAACTTCAGGAGAAGTTACTGGTACAATGAGGTCAAGGAGAGGCTCGATCTCGTCAGGTCTGATCTCGAGAAAAACAAAAGAGGCGAACAGTTCGAGGCGAACCTGGCCCTCGTCAGGCACGAGATCACCAGGGAAATGAAAAGGGTTCCCCAGATCGAATTCACAGGGGCTGGAAACCTGACTCCGGAGAGCATAAATATAAGCACCGCCGATGCCGCACTGGTCTGGCTCGACAGGATCAGGAAATATTATAATGAATACTATGACCTTGCAAACAGGAGGAAGGATGCCATCGTTAACACACTGCAGTCCGACAGCAATTCAACATTCGCTCTGCTGCAGTCGCGTTATTACAACAAGGCTCTGGAGGAATTTGTAACTTACAAGAATGAGAACAGGAAGGTCATTGTGTTCCGGGGTGAGGTTGTCCAGAAAGCCGATCCCATATTTCTCGACACTGAATACCCATTCATAAAGGCTCACTTCTATGCTCCGCGCAAACAGGTATTCGGAAGGAGTACCGACACTTATCTTGTAAACGTTATCGTCCTGTGGATGATGACAATACTGCTGTACCTGATTTTATATCACAGGCTGCTCAGGAAAGCGCTTGAATCAGGGGAGAGATTTATGGGCAGGAAGAAAAAGCAAGGTGATTAATCAACTATCTCTATCATTCTGAAAGGCACCCTGATTATTGATTCATAATCTTCCCCGGCTTCGAGCATGTCCTCATCGTCTTCCTCGTAATACCAGTTCACCTCGACTTCATTTTTCGCCTTATGTATCGCTTCAAGCTTTTTGAAAACATCCAATATGCACTTTGATGAGCTCGTATTGAAGTACTCAAGCTTTATATTCACAATAGTCTTTGGCAGCGGGGTATCCTTATAGCCTTCAAGCCAGTCGACAAGAGGCTTGTAAAACTCAACTGAATTTTCAGGGATAGAACGACCTTTAATCTCAAATACTCCTTCCTTCGAACTAAAATGAATTGAAGGTGTTTTCGGGGTTCCTTCGATAATAATCGGTTCCATATTAAATTAATTTATAGTTTCATAGTGTGTCATTTTCCTCTGTTACCAGGATGTTCAGGTAAAAAAAGGAATACTTTTCATTATACACCTTAAATGTATAATCCAGCTTATTGCCTGTTTTCCTTGCAATGTCAACAAGCCCGAGGCCGCCGCCACCCTTTGCCGAGATCCTCTGGTGATTGAGAATGAACTTATATAGTTCCTTTATCTCTTCCTGCGAAGACCTGTTGATCCTTTTGATTTTTTCCTCGAGCCGCTCAATATTGTCGGCATGAACAAAATTGCCAGTGATAATCTTGTATCCTCCCGCGACCTTCAGCACCGCAAGGAGGCCGAATTTCTCCGATGACTGATCCTCGAAATCTACAGGCACCCTGTCGACGTGGTGGTAAAGGTTCTGGAGGCTTTCGACAAGAACGTTATAGACTTTCTTCCGGAGCTTTGACTGCTCATTCACCTCTATCATCTTGTCTTCAACAGTATCGAGAACATGATTTATAATGACAGAGTCGATGTTACCCTTGTAGTAAAGAATAACATTACCGTTCATCTGGTCAGCAAAATAGTTCTCTATATTAAAGCTCATTTAAGCTTCTCATTTTAGGATAGGCTCCGGGTCGAAACAAATATAATAAAAATATAAAGTTATCAAAATATAGTTCAAACCCCGAAGGCTTCAGGCAATTAATATCTTCAATTTTGATCAACGGCCGCATTAATTGTGATGAATGCAGTATTAAGGATGACATTATCCGGATCTCTGGCGGGCCGGGCCCTCGAACATTTTATAGTTTAACAGCCTGCATTCAATGCTTCCGTTGAAGAGGACATGTTTTGAAGAAGGCCGGAGCCCCAGGCTGTTTACTGCTGCCCTGTCTGCAGCAATTATCCATGCCGAACAGCCCGGGTACCTGTGCTTGAGTGTTGTCCCTATCATTGAATACACGGCGGATGAATTTTCATCCCTGAGCCTTTCTCCGTAAGGTGGGTTGAGAACGAGAGTGAGCCCCGGCTCCGGAGTGCTGCTTTTTGCGAAATCGGCCTCTTCAAAACGAATGTAACTCTCCACCCCTGCCCTTGAAGCATTAGCCCTGGCAATCCTGAGTGCCTCAGCTGAAATATCACCTGCATATATACTTATGCCGGGTTCGGTTGCTGCCTTCTCTTCGGTAAGTTTAATGTCGCTGAAAAGATTCTCGTCGTAATCGCGCCAGCGCTGAAAGCCATATGAGCTGCGCGTCCTTCCCGCGGGGATGCCGGCTGCAATCATGGCTGCCTCAATCGGTATTGTTCCTGAACCGCACATTAAGTCTGCAAGAGGGCTGGCTGCATTCCATCCTGCTATTTTCAGGATTCCGGCTGCCAGGACCTCGTTTATCGGAGCTGCAATCTGTTCCGCCCTGTAGCCCCGCCTGAAAAGCGGCAGTCCGCTTGAATCGAGAGATACTGTGACCTGATCATGGCTGATATGAAGGTTAATTACAAGATCAGGATCCCCGGTGTTAACTGAAGGCCTGATCCCGTTTTTCTTCCTGAAATAATCAGCAACGGCATCCTTCAGCACAAGGGCCGGGTAATGAGTGTGATCGAAGAGAGGCGAGTTGACAACCGGAACAACCGAAAATGTCTTCTTCTCCGACAGGAAATCATCCCATCTTATTTTTGAAGCCTCACTGTAAAGATCACGGGCTGTTTTTATCCTGAAATCTGAAATCTCAGCGAGAAATGAAAGCGCGGTCCTGCAGCAATAATTAACCCTGTACAGGGTCCTCATGTCGCCCGTAAAGGCAACAGCCCTGTTCAGGGCTTTCACATTGGAGGCGCCAAGGCTGGCAAGTTCCTCTGCAAGTACCTTCTCGAGACCGTAAAGTGTCTTGCCGATAATCTTCATTCAGCTTCGGATTGTCTCAGTTGTTGCCGAGTATCTGGTCATACTTCTTCCTGTCCCCAAGGAGCTCAATGGCCCTGGCGATTACGACATCATTCTCATTAACAATCTGGTAATACTCGCTCGACTGCCATATATTTGTCGCGAGAAGGCCCTTCAGCACAAGCAGGATTTCCTTTTCCGACTTCCTGAACTGCTCCTCGTTAAATTTCACACCGTCGGCTTCGCCCTTGCTGATGAGGCCTTTTATATCCGCATCGGAAAATGCAAATCCAGTCCTGAACTGATCAAACGTTTTATATGATGAATTTATCGCTGTCCTGTTCCTGTCATAATATTCAAGGATAAAGGTATTCAGGATGTTCCGTGATGACAACTTCCTGAAGTAATCGGAATAATATGAGGTGTCGATTCCGATGAATACGTCGGGCATTATCCCGCCTCCCCCGTATACAGTTCTTTTGTTGACGAGGGTGTTGTATTTCAGTGAATCGGGAAAATCGATGCTGTCGGCCGACATCATTTCGCCGCCTGTGTAGCGCTTCATGAAGTCTTCCATGTATTTTTCATAGCCTTCGCTGTATGAGCTCTGTATTGACCGGCCGGAAGGAGTATAATACCTTGCGACCGTAAGCCTTATCATTGCCCCGTCGGGAAGGTAAAATCCATTCTGAACAAGTCCCTTGCCGAACGACCTGCGGCCAAGCACAAGGCCCCTGTCCCAGTCCTGTATTGCACCGGCGAGGATCTCGCTTGCCGATGCCGACTGCTCATCGGTAAGGATCACAACCCTTGTCTGCGAAAGGTTGCCTCCGCCTGTTGATTTAAAATCCTGCCGGGCAGTCCGCCTGCCCTTGAGGTAGACTATGAGCTTCTGGTCGGGGAAGAACTTTTCTGCAAGTGCCGTGGCTGCCATCATATACCCTCCGCCGTTGCCCCTGAGGTCGATTACTATGTTTTTAAGGGCTGAATTGCCCATTTTCATAACTGCGTCGGAAAATTCCTTTTCCGTAGTAGCGGAGAACTTGTCGAGCTTGATGTAGCCGGTTTCTTTGTTGAGCATGTAGGCAGCGATGACGCTGTTTATCGGAATTTTATCGCGTATAATAACAAATTCAAGAAGGTCCCGTACCCCTTTCCTGAAAATTGTGACATTCACCTTTGTTCCTTTCGGGCCCATCAGGCGGCTTCTTACGCCTGACGTACTGATGCCGATCCCGGTTACTTTCTCACCGTTTATTGCGGTTATCCTGTCACCTGCCCTGATGCCTACTTTTTCGGAGGGGCCGCCACCGATAGGTTCGATTATTATAACTGAATCGCGCAGAAGGTTGAACTGAACGCCAATCCCGTCGAAGTTGCCTGCCAGGGGTTCATTCATCTCCTTAACATCCTTTGCGGAGATATATGTGGAATGAGGATCGAGCATCCTGAGAGTCTCGATAATCGCCTTTTCAGTGAGCCTGTCGATATTTACAGTATCAACATAATAGGAATCTATAAGCCCGAGGGTCTTGTTGAATTTGAACGCGCCTTCCGTGAATATCTGCGCCCCCGTTGTCAACGGATACAGAAAAATAGCCAGTACTAAAACCCTTCTCAATGTATATTTAAACATCCTTCTATATATTAATAACCTGAACTAATATTGCCTTTATCTTTAACTTACCCACCCCCGGCCCCTCCCAAGAGGGGAGTCAACTGCCTCTGGCCCTGAGCCCCATGCCCCACGCCATTACTCCCACTCTATCGTTGACGGAGGCTTTGAGCTGATGTCATAAACAACCCTGTTAATACCTTTTACCCTGTTGATTATCTCATTCGATATGACGCCAAGGAACTCATAGGGAAGGTGCGACCAGTCTGCAGTCATGCCGTCGGTTGAAGTCACTGCCCTCAGGACAACTGCATTCTCATAAGTTCTTTCATCGCCCATGACCCCCACTGACTGGACGGGGAGGAGAATCACGCCTGCCTGCCATACAGAATCATAGAGACCGTGTTTCCTGAGGCCTTCTATGAAAATATCATCGGCTTCCTTCAGGATGCGGAGTTTCTCCCTTGTCATTGCTCCGAGCAGCCTGATTGCAAGACCCGGGCCCGGGAAAGGATGCCTGTGAAGAATAAATTCGGGGAGGCCTACAGCCTTTCCCACGCGGCGCACTTCATCCTTGAAGAGAAGGCGCAGCGGCTCCACTACCTTAAGGTGCATTTTCTCGGGTAGCCCCCCCACGTTATGATGCGATTTGATTGTTGCCGATGGTCCGTTTACAGATACCGACTCAATTACATCCGGATAGATTGTACCCTGGGCCAGCCATTTGACATCCTTTACCTTATGGGCTTCCTCGTCGAAGACCTCGATGAACACCCTCCCTATTATCTTACGTTTTGTTTCAGGGTCACTTATGCCTTCAAGCTCTGAGAGGAATCTTTCCGAGGCATCCACTCCCTTCACATTGAGCCCGAGGCCAAGATATGAATCGAGAACTTTTTCAAATTCATTCTTCCTCAGGAGGCCGTTGTCGACGAATATGCAGGTAAGGTTGTTGCCAATGGCACGGTTAAGGAGGAGGGCTGCCACCGAGGAGTCGACACCGCCCGAAAGCCCGAGAATGACCTTGTCACTTCCAAGCTGTGCTTTAAGGTCCCTCACTGCGGAGTCGGCATATGAATCAGCTGTCCACGAAGGAGAGCATCCGCAGATGCCTGCGACGAAGTTATTGAGTATTTTGGATCCTTCTGTTGTATGGTAGACTTCCGGATGGAATTGTATGCCCCATGTAGGTTCCCCGCTAATCCTGTAGGCTCCTGCCCTGACATCGGCGGTTGATCCCGTAACCACATAGCCTTCAGGAAGCCTCGATATCGTATCGGCGTGCGACATCCATACCTGGGTCCCGCTGCTTATATTCCCAAGGAGCGGGTCACTGTTGTCAGTTGTCTGCAACCTTGCCCTGCCATACTCCCTTATTGTTGAAGGAAGCACTTCTCCTCCAAAATTATGAACAAGGTGCTGTGCCCCGTAACAGATTCCGAGGAGAGGCAGCCTTCCCTTAATTGATGACAGGTCAGGCACAGGTGCATTGCCATCCCTTACAGAAGCCGGGCTTCCTGAGAGGACAACTCCCTTTACGGAACTGTCAGGCTTTGGGAAATGGTTGAAAGGATGAATTTCGCAATAGACATTCAACTCCCTTATTCTTCTGGCTATCAGCTGAGTATACTGTGAGCCAAAATCGAGTATAAGAATTTTTTCCTGCAAGGTGTCAGCATTTTTTTATACGGTGTCAAAGATAGCTATTCTTTCACAGCTTTTCTTATCTCGTCAATGTTATAGCTTTGCCCGTCTTCAGCCGGGTAAGTATCCGGGAAGATCAGCCTGGCTTCTTCAACAAGTTGCGTAACGCTTTTATAGCGTGACGAGAAATGGCCTATAATAAGTTTCCCGGCCCCTGCGAGCTTTGCAATGCCGGCAGCCTCAGATGCAGTTGAATGTCCCGTGATCCGGGCCAGTGACATGAGCGAGCTTTCAAAGGTAGCTTCGTGGTAAAGAAGCGTAACACCTTTCACGAATCCGGGGACCAGGTCAGAGAAGGCTGTATCGCTGCAATATGCGTACGAAAGAGGTTCCGGGGCTTCGAGCGTCAGTTCCGAATTCGGGATCACAGAGCCGTCAGCCGTCACAAAATCAGCGCCCTTCTTTATTGAGGGTATCCTGAGGCCGGGAATACCGTATTTTTCTATAGCATCCTTTCTTATGTTCCTGTCTGCCTGTTTTTCGCGAAAAAGGAAGCCGAATGACGGCACCCTGTGCACAAGCGGGAAGCAGCTTACTGTGATATGCCTGTCGTCGAGGATCAGTGCCGGATCTTTTCCCGCGAGCGGAATGAAGTTTATTTCGTAGCTGAGCTTAATGTCGAAATCCTTTAGGTGCGAATGCAGGATATACTCATAATTTGCCGGCGCGTATATGTTCAGTGAAGCTGCGCGGTTCATCAGGCTTAGTGACGAAAGGAGCCCGTAGATTCCGAAAACATGGTCGCCATGAAGATGGCTGATGAAAATGTGGTTTATCTTCCCGAACCTTATGCGGTTTCGCCGCAGTTGCATCTGTGTTCCCTCGCCGCAGTCTATTAAATACAACCGCTCATGCGCGTTAAGCACATGAGCGGAAGGGTATCTCTCTGATGTCGGCAATGCAGAACTGCTACCCAGAACAGTCAGTTTCATCCTGCCAGTAAGGCTGACGTTATCAGGATATCAGATTTTCAGCATCAGCAACAGTCCCGGTGATTGTCAGAACTGTATCGAGCTGTGAAATAGTGATAAGACGTTCTACTGCTTCATTGAGTCCGCAAAGAACGAACTTACCTCCTGCATTTTTGCATAGTCGGTTGGCTACCAGTATTGCACTAAGACCCGAAGAATCGCAGTACTGACACTTCTCAAGGCCGAGTATGATATTCTTCTCGCCTTTCCCGGAAACAAGCACCAGTTCCGATTTAAGGGCAGGTGCAATGTGAGTGTCAAGCTTTTCTGTCAGGATATGGATGACTGTGCAGTTTTTACGGCTTTCAATATTAAAATCCATAATCTTCCTTTTTAGATAGCCTAAATTTAAGTAATTTTTCTATTTCTTCGAAGCTTTATTCTCTTTTTCTTCCATTTCTTCTTTCAGAGCGGCAAGCTGGGAAATATCTCCGAGTGTTGTTTTTTCAGAGCTTGTTTTTGGTTTCCGTGCTGTTTTCTTCGCGGCAGCGTTATCGGCTTTCTTCGAAGGAACTTCGGCAGCTTTCTTTTCATCCTCAAAAACCCTGCTGTGTGAAACAATTATCTTCTTGGCTGATTTATTGAATTCGATAACCTTGAACTGAAGTTTCTCATCAATTTTTGCCATTGTTCCATCCTCCTTGACAAGATGTTTCGGAGTAACAAATCCTTCCACTCCATAAGGAAGCGCTATGACGGCACCCTTGTCGAAGAGTTCGACAACTGTTCCCTCGTGAACCGAATCGAGAGTGAAGAGTGTCTCGAAGACATCCCATGGATTTTCCTCGAGCTGCTTGTGACCAAGGCTCAGGCGCCTGTTGTCCTTGTCGATCTCAAGAACCACGACATCTATCTCAGCATCGATTGATGTGAATTCGGCCGGGTGCTTGATCTTCTTTGTCCAGCTGAGATCGGAGATGTGGATCAGACCGTCAACTCCCTCCTCTATCTCAACGAATACACCAAAGTTGGTGAAGTTCCTGACTTTTGCCTTGTGGCGTGCGCCTACTGCATATTTCTCGTCGATATTCTGCCATGGATCGGGCTTGAGCTGCTTGATGCCAAGAGACATCTTTCTCTCTGTCCTGTCGAGTGTAAGGACAACAGCTTCGATCTCATCGCTTACTTTAAGAAATTCCTGTGCGCTTCTCAGGTGCTGTGACCACGACATTTCTGATACGTGAATAAGTCCTTCCACACCGGGGGCAATCTCAACAAAGGCTCCGTAGTCAGCCATCACAACCACTTTTCCTTTCACTGTATCGCCTACCTTGAGGTCAGGGTTGACTGAATCCCACGGATGCGAGGTAAGCTGCTTGAGGCCAAGGGCGATCCTCTTCTTGTCATCATCGAAATCGAGGATTACAACATTGAGTTTCTGGTCGAGCTGAACGATCTCCTCGGGATGGTTGACCCTGCCCCATGAAAGATCGGTTATATGAATGAGTCCGTCGACACCGCCAAGATCAATGAACACACCATATGATGTTATATTCTTGACAGTTCCTTCGAGAACCTGTCCTTTTTCGAGCTTGGCAATGATCTCTTTCTTCTGCTGTTCGAGTTCGGCTTCGATGAGTGCTTTATGAGAAACGACAACGTTCTTGAACTCCTGGTTGATTTTTACAACCTTGAATTCCATAGTCTTGCCTACAAAAATATCATAGTCGCGTATCGGTTTCACGTCTATCTGTGAACCGGGGAGGAAGGCTTCAATGCCGAATACATCAACGATCATACCGCCTTTCGTACGGCACTTGATGTAACCTGTGATTATCTCATCCTTCTCAAGGGATGCATTAACCCTGTCCCATGAATTGATCGCGCGTGCTTTCTTGTGTGAGAGGAGAAGCTGGCCTTTCTTGTCTTCCTGGCTTTCAACATACACCTCTACCTTGTCACCGACCTTCAGGCCGGGATTGTAACGGAATTCGTTGAGACTTACAACGCCTTCCGACTTGTAACCAATGTTGATTACAACTTCACGGGAAGTCATCTGGATAACTGTGCCGAGAACAACCTCGTCGACAGCCACTGTTGAAAGTGTCTCATCGTACATAGATTCATACTCCCTGTATTTCGGAGATGAACGGAGTTCCTCGCTTTCAAAGGCTTCCCAGTCAAATTCTTCTGCCGAGGGTGCATGTTTCCGTGCACTCGCCAGCATTTCAGTTCCACCGGCTTCAGAAGTTTCTTCTCCGGCGTGTGCTTTTTTGGCTCTTTTTTCCTTTTTCACATCAGAGCCCATTCCATAATCTTCGGCAGTCGCGGTAGCGGCCGCTGCCACTGGTTCTTCTGTTTCTGCTGCAACAACTTCTGCCGGGGCATCTGCAATTTCAGCTTCAGCAACTTCAGTTGCTTTTGTCTCTTCTACCTGCATTTCAGCAGCTTCGTTTGTGTCCTCAACCTCTTTTTTGGCTGTTTTCTTTTTGCTTTCGGTCATGATGATTTAAAAAGATCTAATAATTAATGAGTTAGACATTATTTTGTAAAAAAAGTGCTTGCAAAGATAGTCTTTTTTTGAAAACATTGACAATTATAGCCAAGATTTTCAGCGGATAACGAGGCGTAACGGCGCAAACTGTTAATCCCCTCCCGGGAGGGGCCGGGGGTGGGTAAGTATAAGGCGTATGGGCGTAATGGTGTAACGGTGTAACGGTGTAACGGTGTAACGGCGTAGAGGCGTAATGGCTTAACGGTGCAAGGGGCAGGAGCGATTTCTGAATTCAACTTGTTATATTATCTTTGCATATATCGGTAAATAAAATTAAACAGTATTCTGATGAGAATTGTAGTTATTGGTTCCGGATATGTTGGTCTGGTCACAGGGGCATGTTTTGCGGAGAGCGGTGTCAACGTAACATGCGTTGATGTGGATGCTGAAAAGATCAGGCAGCTTAACATGGGAACCATTCCGATATACGAGCCTGGCCTTGAAGGGATGATCAGGCGAAATGTCGAAAAGAAACGACTGGACTTCACTACTGAACTGAGCCAGGCAATAAGCGACGCGGAAGTTATATTCATAGCAGTCGGGACACCTCCGGGAGAAGATGGTTCAGCCGATCTGAAACATGTCCTTGCCGTCGGAAGGGAAATAGGCGCCGCCCTCAGAAATTATGCCGTTGTTGTAACAAAGAGCACAGTCCCTGTCGGGACATCGGAGAAGATCAGAAGCGTTATTTCGGAGGAGCTTGGAAAAAGAGATACAGGCATTACCTTCGATATGGCCTCAAATCCGGAATTCCTGAAGGAAGGCGCTGCCGTGGAGGATTTCCTTAAGCCTGAAAGAATAGTTATAGGGGTTGACAATGAGAAGACGGCTGAAATAATGCGCCGCCTGTACATGCCTTTCGTGCTGAACAATCACCCCATTCTCTTCATGGATATAGCCTCGGCTGAAATAACCAAATATGCCGCGAATGCAATGCTTGCAACAAGAATCAGCTTTATAAACGAAATAGCAAACCTTTGCGATATCCTGGGTGCCGACATCAATAACGTAAGGAAAGGAATCGGAAGCGATTCAAGGATAGGCTCAAAATTCATTTACCCGGGTACCGGTTACGGAGGGTCCTGTTTCCCCAAAGATGTAAAGGCAATAATAAAAACAGCCGATGATCACGGGTATGAGCTGAATGTAATCAAGGCTGTTGAAAAAGCAAATGAGTACCAGAAGGGCGTTATCTTCAAAAAGATACAGGGTCACTTCGGAACCAGCCTGCCGGGAAAAACAATTGGCATCTGGGGACTGGCATTCAAGCCGAAGACAGATGACATCAGGGAGGCTTCTTCACTCGACCTTATCGGCAGGCTTCTCGGGGCAGGCGTAAAAATAAGGGCCTATGACCCCGCGGCAATGGACGAAGCAAGAAAAGTCCTCGGCGACAGGATAACATTCTGCCCCGATCCATATGAAACAGTAAGGGATGCCGACGCCCTGGCCCTTATGACCGAGTGGTCGGAGTTCCATCTTCCCGATTTCAGTCAGATGGGCAAACTGATGAAGGGAAAAGTGATCTTCGATGGCAGGAATATATACAACCCGCAGGAGTTGAGAACAATGGGATTTACATATTTCGGCATCGGCAGGCGCTGACCTGCGGTAATTCCGGACCACAAGACCACAAGACCACATGACCGCAAGACCGCAAGACCGCAAGACCGCAAGACTGGATAATTGACATACGAAACAATAAACAAGTAGAATCAAAAGATGAAAGGTATTATTCTGGCAGGAGGATCCGGCACAAGGCTGCACCCGATAACGAGTGCAATCTCGAAGCAGATGCTTCCGGTTTATGACAAGCCGATGATTTACTACCCCCTATCAGTGCTCATGCTTTCAGGAATAAGGGAGGTGCTTGTTATTTCGACACCCCGCGACCTCCCCGGCTTCAGGAGCCTGCTTGGCGACGGTTCAGGACTCGGCATGCGATTCAGTTACAAGGAGCAGCCATCACCCGATGGACTTGCCCAGGCTTTCATCCTGGGCGAGGAGTTCATCGGCACCGACCCGGTTTGCATGATCCTTGGCGATAATATCTTCTATGGACACGGCTTTGGCGACGTACTTCTTGAAACCGCCAGGCTATCAAAGGGAGCGTGCGTATTCGGATACTATGTGAACGACCCGGAGCGATACGGGGTTGTTGAGTTTGACAGCCAGAAAAAGGTAATAAGTATCGAGGAAAAACCTTCGGTTCCGAAATCGCATTACGCTGTTACGGGTTTGTATTTCTACGACAACACAGTTGCATCAAAGGCAAAATCGCTGAAACCTTCACACAGGGGAGAACTTGAGATAACTGACCTGAACAGGCTTTACCTGACGGAGGGAAGCCTCGAGATAAAGCTTATGGGCAGGGGAATGGCCTGGCTCGACACCGGTACCTATGAAAGCCTCCTTCAGGCTGCCAACTTCATTGCAACCCTTGAACAGCGGCAGGGACTCAAAGCTTCATGCATAGAGGAAATAGCCTACAAGAGGGGTTTCATATCGAAAGATCAGCTTGTAGCCCTTGCAACACCGATGAAAAACAGCCAGTATGGCAAATACCTACTCAGGATAGCAAGCGACGACATCCTTGTATGAATATTATAAACAGCGCTCCCCCGGTATATGAAAATTGAAAAAACAAGTTTCGAAGGATTGATAGTAATCAAACCTGATGTATATACAGATTCAAGAGGATACTTTTTCGAAAGCTTTAACCAGGAGGCTTTCAACAGGGAAGGCATCAGTTTTAAACCGGTTCAGGACAATGAGTCCAGGTCCTCGAGGGGAGTGATCAGGGGGCTTCATTACCAGTTAAGTCCCCGCGGCCAGGCAAAACTGATAAGGGTGGTGGAAGGCAGAATATTTGATGTGGCTCTCGACCTGAGAAAAAAGTCACCCACTTTTGGAAAATGGTACGGCATTGAACTTGATTCTGAATCAAAGACCCAGCTGCTGATACCGGTGGGTTTTGCTCATGGGTTTTCTGTGCTGAGCGATATCGCAGTAATACAGTATAAATGCGACAACACCTACAGCAAGGAACATGAAAGAGGTATCCTTCTGAACGATCCGGCGCTTACGATCGACTGGAAAACAGATCCTTCAGTGGCAATAATCAGCGCCAAGGACCTTAACAACCCGGTTTTTTCAGATGCTGAGTTCAATTTCTGATTAGTTTTAAGGATGGCAACTATTCTCATCACCGGATCAAAGGGGCAGCTCGGCAATGAACTACAGGCTGCATCGAAGAACTATTTCGGTTACGATTTTGTATTCACAGACATTGACAGCCTTGATATTGCTGACAGGGAGCAGACAGAATCATATGTAAGGAATCTCAAACCTGACTGGATAATAAACTGTGCAGCTTATAACCTCGTCGACAAGGCCGAGAGTGAAGCGGATGCAGCAATGCTTGTTAACTGCAGTGCTGTAAAGAATCTTGCTGATTCACTTCATGGAACCGATGCCAGGCTTATCCACATCTCCACTGACTATGTCTACGGGGGAAACGGGAATACTCCCTGCACCGAGTCACTTCAGGTTAACCCCGCATCGGCATACGCACGGTCAAAAGCTGCAGGTGAGACTGCGGCACTTGGGCACCCGGCGACAATGATAATAAGGACCTCCTGGCTTTATTCCTCCTATGGCAGTAATTTTGTAAAGACTATCATCAGGCATGCCGGCTCGAAGGACAACCTTAAAGTAGTGTTCGATCAGACAGGGACACCCACCTGGGCTGGCGACCTGGCGGCTGCAATTCTTAAAATAATATCCGGAGTCATCAGGAACCAGCATGTTTTCATTCCCGGTATCTTTAATTACTCAAATGAAGGTGTTTGCAGCTGGTTCGATTTTGCCTGCGAGATAATCAAGTCAGCCGGAATCAGCTGCAAAATATTGCCTGTAAGGACAAGTGAATACCCGACTGCGGCGCAGCGGCCGGTTTATTCGGTGATGGATAAAACAAAGATCCGGGAAAGCTACGACATTGAAATACCATACTGGAGGGACAGTCTTGAAAAATGTATGAAACTCATAAAATAGGACACTATGTTAACAACAGACCAGATCAGAAAGAGAGCCGGGAGCTGGCTTGGAACAGAGTTTAACGAGCAGACAAGGAATGAAGTCCGCGAGATGCTCGAAAATGATGAGAAGAAGCTCGTGGATGCCTTCTACCAGGATCTTGAATTCGGAACAGGAGGCTTGAGAGGGATAATGGGCGCCGGCACCAACCGGATGAATATCTATACCCTCGGAATGGCGACTCAGGGTCTTTCAAACTATATTATAAGGCAGTGCGGTCACAATGGCATAAAGGTGGCGATTGCCCACGACTGCAGGAACAACAGCCGCTATTTCGCTGAAACTGCAGCTGAAATTTTCACTGCAAACGGCTTTGAAGTGTTCCTTTTCGAAGCCCTGCGTCCCACGCCGGAACTTTCTTTCGCAATCCTGCACTATGGATGCCAGAGCGGAGTAGTGATAACAGCTTCGCACAATCCTCCCGAGTATAACGGTTACAAAGCCTATTGGAGCGATGGCGGGCAGGTTGTGGCTCCCCATGATTTCGGGATAATTGAGGAGGTGAGGAAGATAAAGTCGGTGAACGAGATAAAATTCAACGGAGACAAGAGCAGGATAAGGATCATAGGCAAGGAGACGGATGAGCTCTTCCTGAAGGAAGTTCTCAAAATGAGTCACCAGCCTGCCCTTGTAAAGAAGCACAGCAGGCTCGGGATAGTTTACACCCCAATACACGGGACAGGTATAACGCTTGTCCCGAAAGCTCTGAAGGCCCTTGGCTTCAGGAATATTATAAACGTTCCCGAACAGGACAAAACCGACGGAAACTTCCCTACTGTCAAATCGCCAAATCCCGAAGAGCCGGACGCTCTCAGGATGGCAATTGAAAAGGCTGAAGCCAGCGGTGCTGAACTTGTGATGGCTACCGATCCCGATGCCGACAGGCTGGGCATTGCAGTGAGAAACAAAAAAGGAAAATTCATACTTCTCAACGGCAACCAGACCTGCGCGCTGCTGATATGGTATATCCTGTCGCAGTATAAGGAGAACAAGAAGTTTACAGGAAACGAGTATATTATTAAGACAATTGTAACTACCGATCTTCTCGAAAAAATTGCTGAGGGTTACAAAGTCGAGTATTACAATGTACTGACGGGTTTCAAATTCTTTGCTGAGCTGATACGTGAAAACCTTGGCAGCCGCAAATACATAGGCGGCGGAGAAGAGAGCTATGGCTTCCTTCCAGGCGACTATGTCAGGGACAAGGATGCGGTTGCCTCATGCATGCTCATCGCTGAGATTGCCGCATGGGCTAAGGAAAACGGCAAATCGCTCTATGATGTACTGTTAGATATTTATGATAAATGACTATGAGAAGCAGATATCACATAATATCCTCGCTGGTTCTAAATCTGCAATTGATCTTACAAAGTCCGATGTTCTGCAGTTCTTCCTCGAGGACGGTTCGAAGATATCTGTGAGGCCCTCAGGCACGGAACCTAAGATCAAGTTCTATTTCAGCGTAAACACAAAGCTCGAATCGGCATCTGCCTTTGATGCAACTGAGAAAATTCTTGACAAAAGGATTGCCGACATAATCGCAGACATGAAACTAACTTAAGAACAGCACAGGGCGCAGGGCGCAGAGCACGGGGCAAACCCTGGTTTTCCCCGGGAGGGGCCGGGGGTGAGTAGAAACGACGAACGGCAAACGACGAACGACGTACGCGAGTCAATGCCTATTCACCAATTATTTTAACAAGCACACGCTTCCTGCGCTTTCCGTCGAATTCACCGTAAAAGATCTGCTCCCAGGGGCCGAAATCCATGCGGCCGTCCGTTACGGCGACCACTGTCTCGCGCCCCATTATCGTCCTCTTGATGTGCGCATCCGCGTTGTCTTCGAAGCCGTTATGATGATACTGGCCATGCGGCTTTTCCGGGGCAAGCTTCTCGAGCCATACCTCGAAATCATGATGCAGCCCTGCCTCGTCGTCGTTTATGAAGACGCTTGCAGTGATATGCATTGCATTTACAAGTATCAGACCTTCGGTGATGCCCGATTCGGCAAGGCAGCGCTCCACCTGGCCTGTAATGTTGATGAAGGCCCTCCTCGAAGGCGCCTCGAACCACAATTCTTTCCTGTATGATTTCATTGTTGAAGATCTTATTGATTAAAAAAGCTGTCTGAAAAATTAACAAGGTACACCCTGTCTGTAGAACGGGTCAGGGCTGTATAGAACCATCTCAGGTAATCTATTGTAATATCATTCCTGTTGAACATGCCCTGGTCGATGAAGACCCTCTCCCACTGGCCGCCCTGGGCCTTGTGACAGGTCACGGCGTATGCAAACTTGACCTGCAGCGCGTTGTAGTAAGGATCGCTGCGCACGGCATCATGCTGTTTCTTCCGGGTCTTTATGTACAGGTAATCGGCAAGAATAGTGTTATAAAGCTCCCTGCTCCTTTCCGGCGGAAGGGATGGTGAATCGAGACCAAGCACATCGAGCATCACCTTCGATTCAAGTTCAAGGTCATAGTCGGGAAACTTAAGGAGCATCTCTGCAAACCTGAACCCGTACTTCTCCTCGTACTTCCTTATCCTCCTGACTTCGGCAATGTCGCCGTTTGCAATGAATCCGGCCTTCCCTTCCTCTTCATTTTCCTCAAGGAGTGAATAGTTGTTCTTGACAACCATCAGCATGTCACCCGGACTGATCTCCTCTTCCCTGAAGAAGATCCTGCTGCGGATACCCTGGTTGTAGCGGTTGGCAAGTTTGTTGGAATTGACGACAATTATAGTTCCTTCCATGCCGCAACTCCCGTAAGATGAAGATATTTCATCAATAAGTTCCTCCCCGCTTATCCTTCTCATGTCAGCGAAGGAGTTGCAGTCAAGCGAAGGGTGTTTCAGGTCGCCTGAAGCAATCTGTATCCGAATCCCGGTTGCATTCATCAGAACACCTGAAGATTCACTCTGCCTTACAACCTGGCGCAGTTCCGAAGTCACAAGACCGAATCCAAAGCTCCGGAGCGAGCTGATGTCAAGGGCAGGACTGAGTTCCGAGCCCACGGGAGGCAGCTGAGCAGTATCCCCTACGAGGATAAGCTTGCAGTCGGTGCCGGAGTAGACATATTCAACAAGGTCTTCGAGCAGCCTGCCGCTGCCGAATAGCGACATATCGGCACTGTTGTTCGCTACCATCGAAGCCTCGTCAACAATGAAATAAGTTCCCTTGCTCAGGTTCCTGTCGAGAGTGAAGGTGCCTACGCCGTCCTTCGAGGATTTTTGCCTGTAAATCTTCTTGTGAATCGTGAAGGCGGGGTGCCCTGCATAGGACGAAAGCACCTTTGCAGCCCTGCCGGTGGGGGCCAGCAGAACGCTCTTCATCCTGAGAATGTCAAGTGTTTTTACAACAGAGCTTATCAGGCTTGTCTTTCCGGTACCTGCATACCCGGTAAGCAGGAAGATAACGTCATTTGTATCATCGCAGATATACCTTGATATCTTCTTCAGAGCCTCCGACTGGTCATCTGTGGGAGTATTGCCGAGATGTTTGGTCAGGTTGTTGTATATTATCGTCTCACGCATCACTATTTGGCCGTGGAGTGGAAAGCCGGCATGAAATTTTTTATATTTTTGCATGTAAACTTAATCAATCTGCAGAATTAAATAATGCCCTTCCTCGAACTCTTCGATGAGACACTCGATATTAACGCTACAGGGAACTATGAACTCATTATCCAGGTTTCAGGCGATTGTATTACATTCTGTATCCTTGACTCAATCCGCGAAAAGTTCATCCTTATAAGGTCGACATCAGCTGACCAGGGACGGGGTTTCAGCACTGAGGGGCTCAGCGAGATAATAACGAGGGACGACTTTCTTGTCAGGCAATACATGAAAGTGACGCTGATTCTTCCTTCAGAACGATATACTTTGGTGCCATCTGCCCTGTTTGACCCTGCCAGAAAGGATGAATATCACAGCCAGAGTTTCGGGAGAGAGATCAGGGAAACCATACTGGCATGCAGGCTTACGGAACCGGATCTCAATATTGTTTACAGCGTCGACAGTGATCTGTGTGAGATGCTTTATTCCCGATTCCCTTCAGCAAATCTTTTGCACAGTCTCAAACCTCTGCTTACCTCGGCTGTGAGAGCATCGGGCCGCACCGCAGGAAACTATATAAGCATAAATTGTGAAAGCAGTCATTTCGACATTTCCGTGTTCAGTGCCGGAAGCCTGAAGTTCTGCAACTCATTCAGCTATAAAAGCACTTCCGACATACTCTATTTTGCAATGAATGTGCTGAATATGATCAAGGCCGGACGGGATGACATAATTAACCTGAGCGGGGCAGTTTCAAAAGACGATGCCCTCTGGTCGGGACTGAGTGTATATTTCAGGAATGTCCGTACCGCAATGCCGCCGCCCGGCTATGCCTTCAGCTACGTGTTCGGCGATGTTGAGATACAAAGGTACATGAATCTCTTTCTTGCCCCGGGATGCGCATAATCGGAGGAAAATACAAGGGAAGGCGGATCGATCCGCCATCGAATCTAAGGGCTCGGCCGACAACAGACTTCGCAAGGGAGGGCTTGTTCAACGTCCTTTCGAACAGGATCGATTTTGAGAGTACAAGGGTACTTGACCTCTTTGCCGGAACCGGCAGCATAAGCTATGAGTTTGCA
>JALOMK010000006.1 GCA_025455505.1 Bacteroidales bacterium | reverse complement strand
GTGAATACCGAACAGGGCGATGATGCCTGTTGAGGCAGACTTCAGGTCGGGAAGGCATACAAATCTCTTTTTATCAAGACCCGGACTGGAAGTATGGACGTGGGAGGATTATTCGAGGAGCCTTTTTACGCTCAGGAGCGACGACGATGCATCCCTTGCTGAATTCTTCATACTGTTCCATGATCAGCTTTCCGCTCATCAGCCCGGCAAGCCCGAACCCATGCTGAACCTGCTCTGCTATCATGAGGATGACAGCTGGGTAATGCACATCTTTCCCAGGAAAGTCCACAGGCCACGCCAGTATTTTGCAGGCTATGACAGCAGGATACTTCTCAGCCCTGCCTCGGTTGACCTTGGCGGACTTATAATAACTCCAAGGGAAGAGGATTTCATGAAACTTGAAAAAGACGACCTTGCCGATATTTTCAGCCAGGTGTGTCTTGACCCAGCAGACCTTGAAAACATCCTTAACAAACTGAAATGAATCAACTGACTTCCGAACCTGATATAGAAGCCGGCATCCTCAATGCAGAGCTTATCCATTTCACACTGACATCGCGGTTCAATGCAGGCACTTCTGGCATAATAAGCGGCAGATGGTCAGCTGAAACCCGCAACGGATCGGTAGTTATCACTGACGGAAAGCAGACTTTCAGAGATTTTGAGAATATTCTTATAAGTCCATGTGAATTCAGGGAGGGCTCCTTCACGGTTCATTCGGTTGTAATCGGTGTAGGGTTTCACTGGGAAAGGAAGGAGGACCAGATCTTCAGGGGAAGCCTTAAATTCGTAATGGAGAACGGAAGGATAACACTTGTAAACAGGCTGCCGGTTGAAGAGTATCTTGTAAGCGTTATTTCCTCGGAGATGAAGGAATCCTCATCCACCGCCCTGCTGAAGGCACATGCGGTAATCTCGAGGGGATGGCTGCTTGCGCAGATTGCAAAAAGAGGTATTATCACGGATTCTGAAAAAAAATACAGCACGAGCTATGAGGATGAAGCGGAACTTACAAGGTGGTACGACCGTGAGGATCACGCACTCTATGATGTCTGTGCCGACGACCACTGCCAGCGTTACCAGGGAATAACGCGGGCAGGCTCAGCCGCTGCCGCCGCTGCGGTTATGACAACATACGGGCAGGTTCTTATGCATGAAGGATCGATCTGCGACACAAGGTTCTATAAATGCTGTGGCGGGAGGAGTGAGCTATTTGCGAATACCTGGGAGCCCGAAGACCATCCCTATCTTGCCTCCGTCTATGACGCAAAAGCGGAAGTCGAGGATTTCAATCCCGTGCAGGAAGATGCTGCAAAACGCTGGATCGATTCCAGTCCTGATGTTTTCTGCAATACTTCCGATGCATCGGTACTGTCGCAGGTGCTCAATGATTACGATCAGGAGACCCCCGATTTCTTCCGCTGGAAGCTGAGGTACAGCCAGGAGGAACTCCGGAACATTATCAGGAGCAGGTCGGGCATTGATTACGGCGAGATTCTCGAACTTGTGCCACTTGAAAGAGGAAGCTCAGGAAGAATAATCCGGTTGAAAATTCACGGGACACTTAAATCCAGGATAATAGGAAAGGAACTTGAGATCAGGAAGACCTTGTCGCGAAGCCACCTTTACAGCTCATGTTTCTATGTTGAAAAACACAACGAAGACGGAGTTATATATTTTGACATAAAGGGAGCAGGCTGGGGACACGGTGTCGGCTTATGCCAGATAGGGGCGGCTGTGATGGGAGCCAGGGGCTATGATTACGACGCTATTCTCTCACACTATTTCAGGGGAGCTGAACTTAAAAGATTATATTCGGAAAGCACTAATCCTACAGACTATGAGTGAAAAAAAGCAGAGGTCGCCATGGATATGGGTCCCAACCCTGTATTTCTTCCAGGGAATACCATACAGCGTTGTGATGGTTACGTCGGGCCTTATCTACAAGACAATGGGCATTTCGATTGCCTCATTTGCCTTCTGGACGAGCATACTCTACCTGCCATGGACAATTAAACCCCTCTGGAGTCCGTACATCGACGTAGTATGGACAAAGAGGAAATGGACTGTCTGGACGCAGTTCCTGCTTGCCCTTACGTTCATGGCAGTAGGACTTGCGATGCCGTTTTCATTCTTTTACCCGGTGACGATTGCCCTGTTCGGGCTCATTGCAATATCATCGGCAAGCCACGATATTGCAGCCGACGGGTTCTACATGTATGCCCTTGACCAGCATCAGCAGGCCTTCTTTGTTGGCATACGAAGTACTTTTTACAGGCTCGCAAAGCTCACGGCCCTGGGACTTCTTCCTGTAATTGCAGGCCTCGTGCTACTGAATACAGGACTGAAACCTGTCAATTTCAGCGCCGGCGCAGTGCCGCAGGCTGAATACAAACCCTTTGACCCTTCGGGTATTAACATTGCTCAAAATGAAGGGGAGCCCGAGATACTAGTCTTCCCGTCTGAAGTAGTTGTACCCTTGTCGGGTCACCAGTCTTCCGGACCCGATTCAGCGGTTGTTTTCATAGCCCTTTCGGCTCCGCCACCTGAGGGAGAGACTGTAGTCGTCAATATAGCCCGGAAGGGAGGGAGCAAGGATATAGAC
Source organism: Bacteroidales bacterium (assembly GCA_025455505.1). Classification (GTDB taxonomy): domain Bacteria; phylum Bacteroidota; class Bacteroidia; order Bacteroidales; family VadinHA17; genus LD21. Next base: position 14,658 of record JALOMK010000006.1, on the reverse strand, counting down.
CTCGCAAGAAACCAGACAGGACGTTATGAGTTTACGTCGGAAAACTGGAATGAGCCGGTTCTTGCAGTGATTAAGGTAAACAGGAACCTCACTGAAAAGAGCTCGGCCCAGTTCCAGGTTACTGCCGGTAATGTTGCCTTCAGCTGGGTTGCCTCTCTCGGGACAATGGGTCTGATATTGCTTCTTCTGGCAGGCTGGAATAAATTCATGATGCCATATCCTGCCGAGAACGACGTAAAGGAAAAAATAAGCTGGGCTGTATACCGCGATGTTTTTGTCTCATTCTTTACAAAGCCCGGAGTTGTTCCTGCCCTTATGTTTTTCCTTCTTTACAGGTTCGGCGAGGCGCAGCTGTTTAAGATAGCAACACCCTTCCTCATCGATGCAAGGACGGCCGGCGGTCTTGGAATGTCCTCGGCACAGTATGGCATTGTATATGGAACCGTCGGTGTCATCAGTCTTACTCTTGGAGGAATAACCGGTGGCATTACCGCGGCAAGGTTCGGGCTGAAGAAGCTTATCTGGATGATGGCGCTTGCAATGAATATACCAATCGGTGTATATGTCTACCTCTCGGGAGCCCAGCCCATGCCCGAAAACATACTTATTTACCTTTCAATCGCCCTTGAACAGTTTGGCTACGGATTCGGGTTCACCGGCTATATGCTTTATATGCTTCACTATGTGGGTGAGAGCAGGTACAAGACCGCCGAATATGCGATAGCCACTTCGCTTATGGCGCTTGGAATGATGCTTCCCGGCATGATATCGGGTTCGGTAAAGGAATTGCTGGGGTACCAGAACTTCTTTGTATATGTGATGATCTGCGCCATTCCGGGGCTCGTCGCAATAAAGTTCCTGAAGATAGATCCTGCTTTCGGTATTAAGAAAAAAGCTGTATGAACTCAGTAATGACACAAGTAGAAAAGATTTTTTTTGAGCGCTCAGGCAGAAAAAGCCTGTCGGCAAAGCTTCCGTACATTGTTGTCCGGAATTTTCCCGAGTTGGGCTTGCTAACCTCGCTCAGGTTCCTGGAGTGGGTTTCGGAAAATCCGGATGGAGTGATAAGCCTTCCCACCGGCAAGACACCGGAGTATTTTATCAAGTGGACCCGCAGGCTGCTCGACGGATGGGACCGGGCAGATACGAGGAAGATAATGGAAGATAACGGGTTGGTGCCGGGAAGGAAACCTTCTCTGCGAGGCCTTCACTTTGTACAGATAGATGAATTCTATCCCATCGACCCGAAACAGCATAACAGTTTCCATGATTATGTGAAGAACTATTATCTCAGGGGCTTTGATCTGGATCCTTCGAGGGCCCTTCTGATAAACTGCGATGAAATAGCCCTGCCCGGCGGCAGGAAATACAGCGAGGTGTTTCCGGGAAACAGGATAGATCTTACCCTCCGGAACCGTGAACCGCTCTCGTCACTGGAAAGACTGCAACAGGCAGCGGTGTTTGCAATTGACAACTGGTGCACCTCCTACGAGAACAGGATAAGGGAACTGGGGGGAATAGGCTTCTTCCTGGGGGGTATGGGCCCCGACGGGCATATTGCTTTCAATACAAGGGGCAGTGACCATAACTCTGCAACAAGGCTCACTGCTACAAACTTTGAAACGCAGGCGGCATCGGCAGGCGATCTGGGCGGGATAGAGGTGTCAAAGAACAGGCTGGTAATAACAATAGGGCTGGGGACAATCACCTGGAACAGGGATGCCGTGGCTGTTATTTTTGCTGCGGGCGAGGCTAAGGCGCCGGTTGTGAGGAATGCTCTTGAGAATGAACCTGATAATCTCTATCCGGCAACAGTGCTTCAGCGACTGAAGAATGCCCGATTCTTCCTCACTGAAGGAGCGGCCGTGCAGCTTAATGACAGCATTGAAAAGTATTACTCTGAAGGAGAATGGAATTTCGAGAAAACTGAGAGGGCTGTCTTTGACCTCTGCCTTAAAATAAACAAGTATGCACACAAGATTGACATTGACGACCTGAAGAATGACCCGTACTGTTCAAGAATCCCGAACCTGAGCACAGATGTTGTAAATGAAGTCATTGAATCGACAAAGCGGAAAATAGAGCTCGGCATTCGCAAGGAGAACGAGCAGCAATTCCTGCATACCGGGCCCCACCACGATGACATAATGCTGGGTATATTCCCGTGTATAATACCCCAGCTCAGGATACACTCTAACCGTTTCCATTTTTCAATCCTTACATCAGGATTCACTGCAGTAACAAACCAGATGCTTCTGAACCTCCTGTCAGAGACTGTGAACCTTATAGGCCAGGGAAAGATAGAGATGCTCAATTACAGCGATTTTTTTGACCAGGGTTATAAGTACAAGTTCGACAAGGACGTCAGCCATTATCTTGACAAGATAGCTGCCCGCGATGAGGCAGGGAAGCTGCGCGGGGTGTGCCACAGGATAGCAAGGGTGATGGTTGAAATCTACGGACTCAGGTCGAAGGAAGAACTCGTTGAGAGGCTGATCGAAAACATAGGCCTGCTGAAGGCCAGTTACAGCGGTGAGAAGAATCCACCGGACATACAGAAGCTCAAGGGGATGCTGAGGGAATTCGAGGAGGAGCTTGTCTGGGCGCATTATGGTGTTAAGGTAAGGGACATAGAGCATCTCCGCCTCGGCTTCTACACCGGTGATATCTTTACCCCCCAGCCCGACAGCAAGCGCGATGTGGAACCGATTCTTGAAATGCTGAGGCGGGTGCAGCCGACAATAATAAGCCTCGCCTTCGATCCCGAAGGCTCCGGCCCCGACACTCACTACAAGGTGCTGCAGGCAATTGCAGAGGCAATAAGGCAGTGGGGCAGGGAACGGGATGTCTCCGGGCTGCGCATAATAGGGTACAGGAACGTCTGGTTCAGGTTTCACCCTGCAGAGGCAAATGTTTTCACGCCTGTTTCACTGAATTCAATGGCCGTCCTCGACTGGTCGTTCAAGAACTGTTATATAAGCCAGGTGGACGCATCTTTCCCAAGCCATGAACTCGACGGGCCTTTCTCACACCTCTCACAACAGATCTGGGTAGACCAGTTCAAGAGGGTGCAGCTCATCCTGGGGAAGGATTTCTTCTACGATAACAGCAGCCCCAAGATAAGGACTACCCACGGGATGATCTACCACAGGGAAATGAACCCGGAGGAGTTCCTGATGCATGCAAGGGAACTCGAGCGCAGTATGGAGGGCGAGACGCACTAAAAGGATAATCAGTACACGACCTGTGAGATTGAAGATACTGTTGCATGGCAGTTGACTAATATATCTACCGGTACAGGAAGTACTTTGCAGCCCTTGTCCTGAAGGCAGGGATACTGTTTTCCCAGATCCCTTCAATTGAGCTCACCTTGAAATTCTCTGAAAACAATTTTCTGACCTCATCAGTTCCGCATACCTTGTCGAACATATCAAGCCTTGACTTATCGCAGAGCGTGAAAACATTTTTTGAGGGCCAGAGCCTGTATGCCTCCTGCAGAAGGTAAAACTGGATTAGAGTCAGTCGGGCCTTTCGCGGGTCTGTAAAATGTATTTGTACGCCATGGACTGTTTTGCCCTGGGATACGCTGTAGTAAGGCTTATAATGTATGGGCCTGAAGAGCACATCTTCGAGTTTCAGCGCATTCATAGCGTCTGCAAGTGAGTCGGCATCGATCCATTCGGCGGCAAAAAGTTCGAATGGCATTGTGTAACCGACGCCTATGCTTACAGTGTAAAGTTCACCGAGTATCCCGGTGGCCGGGTAGAAAAGTGCTGTTTCATGGTGGGGCACATGCGGTGATGAGGGCACCCATGGCAGCCCGGTATCGCCGAAGAGCATGTCTCTCTTCCATCCCTCCATCCTGATTACCTTAAGCCTGCACTTTTTCCCTCCTGCCAGAAGTCCTTCCTCATTCAGAAAGGTGGCAAGTTCCCCGACTGTCATGCCATGAATGTAGGGAACCGGAAACTGGCTGACAAAGGACTGGAAGCCAGCTTTTACCAGCGGCCCTTCCATCCTGGTACCCCCGATTGGATTCGGCCTGTCGAGAACGATGAATTCAATGTTGCTTTCTGCTGCGGCCTCCATTGCGAGGCCCATTGTGCTTATATATGTATATGAGCGGGACCCTATGTCCTGGATGTCGTAGACGAGTACATCTATGCCGCGCAGCATTTCAGGCGAAGGCTTTCGTGTTTTGCCGTACAGGCTGAATACAGGCAGGCCCGTCTGGGGATCCTTTTCGGTGCCCACGCTTTCGCCGGCGCTGAAATCGCCCCTTACTCCATGCTCAGGGCTGAAAAGCGCGACAAGCCTGACACCCTGTGCCCGGAAAAGTATGTCAATGTTCGATCGCAGCCGGCTGTCGACCCCTGTAGGATTTGTAATAAGACCTGCATTTTTTCCCTTTATTGCTTCAAAACCGCTTCCGGCAAGAACTTCAAGTCCGCTTTTTATAGCCTGTGCCCCTGCTGGAAGGGATGCCTGAACAAACAGTAGAAGAATTAGTGCCTTTCCAGAGTTTAAAATATTGATCTTCATTCCTGTAAAAATTTCAGAGATTGATATAACGTTTTCACGTAAAAATATGCATTTATTATGACCCGGACCCGGGTTGGAAGACTTTCCCGGGTCTTCTTTTTTTTATATTTTTACATTTCTCTATAAACACTATGGCAAAGAGCAGTCAGAGACTTCTTTCACTTGATATTTTCAGGGGAATGACGGTGGCATTCATGATAATTGTGAATACACCGGGAAGCTGGAATTACGTGTATCCGCCCCTGCGACATGCATCATGGCACGGGTGGACACCGACAGACCTGGTTTTTCCATTTTTCCTTTTCATCGTAGGAACCTCCCTCTGGTATTCAATGAAGAAATATGGTCATGAGATAAACACAGGTTCAGTTGTAAGGATACTAAGAAGGATGCTAACGATCTTTGCACTGGGACTGTTTCTTGCGATATTTCCCTATTTCGGCAGGGATTACTCGACGCTCAGGATTATGGGTGTTCTTCAGCGTATAGCACTGGCCTACGGGATAGCTGCATTTCTTTGTCTTACAGTAAAGCGCGAATATCTCTGGGTTGCCGTAGCCCTGATACTTCTCGGATACTGGGCCCTTCTTGGCTTTTTCGGCGGGAGTGACCCCTTCTCACTTGAGAGCAACTTAGTACGAAAAGCCGACATTGCAATACTCGGGGAGAATCATATTTATAAAGGTTACGGGGTTCCTTTTGATCCTGAAGGACTCCTGAGCACGATTCCCGCAGTTGCAACTGTAATAATCGGCTTCTTTGCCGGGGCGGTCACAGGCCAGGGTAAGGCTGAGGGCAAGACAGCCATTAAGCTCCTCCTGCTGGGAGCTGCATCAGCCGGACTGGGATTGCTTTGGAACCTTGTTTTTCCGATCAACAAGCCTATATGGACAAGCTCCTACGTACTATTCACCGCCGGTCTTGCAATGGCATTCCTCGGGATTATTTATTTCATCGCTGACGTTGTAAAGTGGCAGAAGTGGGGAACCTTCTTCCTTGTTTTCGGCACAAATGCACTCTTCTCTTATTTTCTTGCCGGGGTCTGGACAAGAATAATGCTGTTTATTAAAACGGGAAATGATAATGAGACTCTATATTCCTGGCTTTATAACAATATCTTTGCACCGCTTGCGGGAGAATTGCCAGGGAGCCTTTTATTTGCAGTTACACAGGTGCTCCTTGTCTGGCTTGTTTCGCTACTGCTCTACAGGAAGAAGATAATGATAAGATTATAAAACAATTGAATGACAGAAATTGATATTGTCGCCGGCGGCTACAGGGAATTGTCAGGAAGTTCTGATTTCGATATCAGCGCACTACCCCGCTCGGGCTCCGACAGGAAGTATTTTCGTATTACGGACGGGCAGAAGACAGTCATAGGGGCACATAATGCAAACCCTGAGGAGAATGAGGCCTTCATCGGGTTCACCCGCCATTTTATTTCGAAAGAGCTCCCTGTGCCGGAAATCTACGGGTACATGCCAGAAAGGGACATCTATTTTCTTCGTGACCTGGGTGATACAAATCTCTATACCTGGCTTCACAGAAGGGCTGATATTGAATCATTTAATGAAGAGACAAAGGTCCTGTACAGGAAAATACTCGATAAGCTTATCCTCTTCCAGACGAGGGGCATTGAGGGTCTGAATCTTGACCTCTGTTACCCGCACAGGAGTTTTGACCGGCAATCGATGATGTGGGACATGAATTACTTCAAGTACATGCTCCTCAAACTCCTGGCTGTTCCCTTCAATGAAAGGAACCTGGAACACGATTTCAATACTCTTGCTGATTACCTCCTTGAAACAGGGCAGGATTACTTCCTTTACAGGGATTTCCAGACTGCCAATATTATGATAATAGGAAGCGATCCATGGTTCATTGATTACCAGGGTGGGAGGAAAGGCGCCCCCCAGTATGACGTTGCCTCCCTGCTCTTCGATGCAAAGATCCCGATGTCGCAGGCTGACAGGGATGAACTCCTCGCTTATTATATTGACAGGTTCTGCTCCGTTTCAGGTGAAGACAAAAACTCTTTCAGGGGATATTATTCAGGTTTCAGTATGATAAGGGTCATGCAGGCACTCGGTGCTTTCGGATTCAGGGGTCTGTACGAGCAGAAGCCGACTTTTACCGACAGCATAGTCCCCGGTGTTGAACTCCTTTCATTTCTCGCACGCGAGGCTGAACCACATATCAGTCTTCCCGGGCTTTACAGGGCCATCAACTCAATCCCTCAGTCACAGCTCTTCGCGACACTCCTCGCCAGGGCCAAAAGCGCAGGCCTATGAAGGCAATGATCCTGGCTGCAGGCAAGGGAACAAGGCTCGGAGAAATAACACAGTCAATACCCAAGGCCCTTGTGGATATAGATGGAAAAACTGCCTTGCACTATGCAGCTGAAAAATGCACAGCTCACGGCTTCAGTGACATAATAGTCAATGTGCATCATTTCGCTTCAATGGTGGAGGAGGAGGTAGCAAAGCTGAACCAAATCGGATTCAACATTACGGTGTCCGATGAAAGAGAAGGCCTGCTCGAGACCGGGGGCGGACTTTACAAGGCAAGGTGGTTTTTCGGCAGTGATCCCTTTCTTCTTGTAAATGTCGACATAGTAAGCACTATAGACTACTCGGATCTCTACAGGTTTCATATTGCAAAAGGCGGAATAGCTTCGCTTGCAGTGAGGCACCGTAGCGGCAAGAGGTACTTTCTTACTGATGAGCAGGGAATACTGAGGGGATGGAGGAACAGGGCAACCGGAGAGGAAATTTTAGCGGGTTGCAATCCGCAGAATCTCACGGAAATAGCTTTTTCAGGAATACATATAATCGATCCGATGATCTTCAATCACATGTATGACGGGAAGTATACTATGACAGATTTATATCTCAGGCTGGCTGTCAGTCATGAGATTTTTACTTATACTGATGATTCGGGATACTGGGGCGACATAGGAACCCCGGAAAGCCTCGAATATATACGATCACTTGTCAGGGGAAACTGATAATTCTTCATAGATTCTTTCCGCGGTTGTCCAAAGGAAAGGTCAAAGCTTCCAGAATGACCTTGTGAAGAGAGTAAAGACTGTTATTATTTCAAGCCTGCCGATTATCATAATAAAACTCAGAATCAGCTTGCTGAATACCGGAAGATGAGCAAAATTGCTCATTGGTCCGACAGTCCCCAGCCCTGGCCCGATTCCGGCCATGCAGGTTGCTACTGAAGTTGCAGAAGTTACAGGATCAAGTCCCGATAATACTATAACGATTGTCCCTGTCAGAAAAATAAACAGGTACAGAATTATAAAGGAGAGAATTGAAATGTTAGTCTCTTCTGAAATCATTTTGCCGTTCAGCCTTGTGAATGTTATTGACTTTGGATGGGTAAGCTTGGTTATAACATTTTTTAAGTTCTTTAGAACTATTAAATGACGGGCCATCTTAATACCTCCGCTGGTTGATCCTGTGCTGCCACCGGAAAACATAAGCAGGAATATCAGCATAAGGCCGACTGATGGCCATAAAAGAAAATCAGCGGAAGCAAATCCAGTGCAGGTTATTATTGATACTATCTGGAAGAAGCCTACCCTGAATGCCTGTTCCAGATTCATTGACGTATTCGCCATAAGTATCGATGTGGCAAAAGATCCTGAGATTACAACGACAACTATATAAAACCATAATTCTTCGTTCTGCCTTATTTTTGTAAAATTCCGTTTAACAAGATAGTAGTAGATTATCTGACTGGTTCCGGCGAGAAACATAAATATCATCACAACATATTGGCTGTATGCTGAATAATGCATTAGGCTGAGGTTTTTTGTTGAAAAGCCACCAGTGGCTATTGTTCCCATTGCATGACAAACACTATCGAAAATGTTCATTTCACCAAGCGAAAGAAATATTACCTCGCTGACAGTGAGTCCGAAATATATCAGCATGATCCTTATTGCTATGCCCTTTGCGCGTGAATGTATCTTTTCCTTCAATGATGATTCAAGACTGAACAGCTGGTAACCGCTGACCCTTAGTGTCGGGAAGATAAGAATTACAAGAACAATTATTCCTATTCCTCCTACCCAGTGAGTAAGACTCCTCCAGAACAGAATTGAAAAGGGAAGTGACTCGATATCAGTCAGTATTGAAGATCCTGTTGTAGAGAATCCTGATGCTGATTCAAAGAATGCATCTGTTATCCGTGGTATCGAACCGCTGATAAGGTATGGCAGGGCTCCTGACAATGAAAGAAGAATCCATGCAAGAGTTACTGCGAGATATCCGTCGCGGTTGCTGAATTTGTTCAGATCCACACCCCTTGTCAAAATAATAAAACTTGCCGACAGTAGACCCGTGATTGCAGCAGAGAGCAGGAATGGGCTTAGTGGCTCACCATGATAAACAGCAAGGGGCAAGGGGAATAAAAGCGTTGCAGTTACTATTGCCAGAATTGTGCTGAGGATTTTAAGAATAATAAGAGGATGGATTAGCTTCATCAGGTTTCAGGCATATTCCTTGTACAAATATAATCAGATATTGTGATTGATCTCTCCGGATTTCATTATGCATCATAATAAAAGATTTTTGCCCTCAGCTTGTGGCAGGAGGCAGTTTTTTGTGCTATATTTGAAATGTTTCAGACCTGACTGAAATCTTAATAATATGCTTTATGGGAAAAGTACTTGTGATCGGCGCCGGAGGCGTCGGAACTGTTGTTGTAAGCAAGATGGCTTCACTGCCGGATGTGTTTTCTGAGATACTGCTTGCAAGCCGGACCTTATCCAAATGCGATGCAATAGCCGCCCGCCTGGGAAGCAAAAATGTGTCAACGGCACAGATCGACGCCGACAATGTGCCTGAACTTATAAAGCTTATAAAATCGTTCAAGCCTGATCTTGTCGTGAACGTGGCGCTGCCATACCAGGACCTGCATATAATGGATGCCTGCCTGGCAACGGGAGTCGCCTACCTCGATACTGCCAACTATGAACCGCTGGAGGAGGCAAAATTCGAATACAGCTGGCAGTGGGCATACAGGGACAGGTATAAGGATGCAGGGATCACTGCCATCCTTGGCTGCGGATTCGATCCCGGGGTTACATCTGTGTTTACTGCCTATGCCGCAAAACACCATTTCGATGAAATCCAGTACCTCGATATAGTCGACTGCAATGCAGGAGACCATGGCAAACCGTTTGCAACAAATTTCAATCCCGAAATAAATATAAGGGAGGTGACCCAGAAAGGAAAATACTGGGAGAACGGGAAATGGGTGTACACTAAACCTCATGAAATACACAAGCCTCTGAATTACCCAGAGATAGGACCAAAGGAGTCATACCTTATCTATCACGAGGAACTTGAATCGCTTGTTAAGAATTTCCCCACCCTGAAGAGAGCGCGTTTCTGGATGACATTCGGGCAGGAATACCTTACCCACCTGAGAGTGATCCAGAATATCGGCATGGCAGGCATAGAGCCTATAATGTTCGAGGGCAGGGAGATAATTCCGATACAATTCCTTAAGGCTGTTCTTCCCGACCCGGGAGAACTTGGCGAGAATTATACGGGGAAAACATCGATAGGATGCAGGATCAGGGGTCTTAAGGACGGGAAGGAAAAGACATATTACGTATACAACAACTGCAGCCACGAAGCTGCATATGCTGAAACAGGAACCCAGGGCGTTAGCTATACTACAGGTGTCCCGGCAGCAATAGGAGCCATGATGTACCTCAAGGGCATCTGGAAGAAACCCGGAGTATATAATGTTGAAGAGTTTGATCCTGATCCCTTCATGGCCGAACTGAACAGGCTGGGCCTTCCATGGGTGGAACTTCATGATGTTGACCTGGAATTATGATGCCGTGATCGATTACAAAAGGATACAATCCCCCTGCTATGTCATAGAGGAGGAGCGCTTCAGAAGAAACCTCGGTCTTATCAGGAAAATTTCAGATGAGTCGGGGGCTGAGATTATCCTTGCCTTCAAGGGATTTGCGATGTGGGGCGTCTTTCCCGTGCTGAAAGAATATGTAAACGGTGCTGCTGCAAGTTCTGCCGATGAGGCAAGGTTGTGTTTCGAGGAAATCGGCTCGCCTGCACATACTTATTCACCTGTATATAAAGAATCCGATTTCCCGGCTATCCTCCGCTACAGCTCGCATGTTACCTTTAACTCGCTTCAGCAGTTCGCTAAATTCAAAGATGCTGTCAGATATTGCAGCCACAGGATATCTCCCGGGCTCAGGATAAATCCTGAATTCTCTGAAGTTGGCCATGGCATATATAATCCCTGCTCGCCCGGCTCAAGGCTGGGTGTGACTGCTGAAGACCTTGGAGATACTCTTCCTGAAGGGCTTGAAGGATTCCATTTTCATGTTCTTTTCGAATCTGATTCACATGCACTTGAACGTGTTCTCGATGTTGTTGAGAAAAAATTCGGCAGGTTTTTCAGTGAGATCAAATGGATAAATATGGGCGGAGGACACCTTGTGACCCGAAATGATTATGACCCTGCTCATCTTATCACTTTGCTTACTGACTTCAGGAAAAGGACGGGACTGCATCTGATACTCGAGCCGGGCAGCGCATTCGCATGGGAAACCGGTGAACTTGTAGCAAGTGTCGAAGACATTGTTGTAAACCAGGACATAACCACAGCAATCCTCGACGTTTCTTTCACAGCCCATATGCCCGATTGCCTTGAGATGCCCTATAAGCCCAAAATACTGGGCGCTTCTGACCCGGTACCAGGAAGAAAGATTTACAGACTAGGAGGAAATTCATGCCTTTCCGGGGACTTCATGGGAGACTGGAGCTTTGAAAATGAACTCCGGGTAGGTGACAAGGTAGTCTTCATGGATATGATCCATTATACGATGGTGAAGACAACCACTTTCAACGGCGTTCACCATCCTTCAATCGGAATCTGGACAAAGGACAATGAGTTCAGGCTGCTGAGGGAATTCGGCTACGAAGACTATAAAAACCGTTTGTCATAGATACAGCTGATTCTGTCATAGCAGGGCCCGGACAGCGGATTTTAAGAGGAAAAAATATTTGAATTTATTTTTTCCTGTTTATTGTGATATCGGTTACAAGCATCCTTCCGGAGACAAGTACTGCATTTACTATTTTTTCTGCCACTTCTGCGGGATCCATGAAAGACGAAATATCCCTCTGCTGACCTGGTATTTTCCAGAAATCAGTCTTCATTCCGCCGGGGTATACTGCAATAATATTTCTTCTGGTCCCCTTAAGTTCAGTCCTTAATGCCTCAGTGTAGCCGCGGGCTGCCCATTTTGCCGCACAGTATATTGTTTCCTCGTTTCTTCCGAACAGGGCAGAGGTTGACATTATGTTGACTATTGTGAGCTCTTCTTCTTCAGGAGTGAGCCTGAGGACCTGGGACGTCAGCAGTATCATCCCCCTGATGTTGGCCTCGAAAACCCTGTCAACCATTGCGGCTGTTGAGGTTTCGGCAGATGCAAACATGCCCATTCCTGCATTATTGAAAAGGTAGTCAACCGAATACTTGTTCCTCAGGAGAAAGGCACCAACCATCTTTATGTCATCCTCATTGCCAATGTTGCACACGAGTGATTCCACAGCTGAGCCGGCAGCTGTTTTTTTCAGTTGCATCGTAGCATCGGAGACTTTCGAACCGGTGCGGCCCAGAATAAGGATGTTCTTCCCAAGGGCTGCCAGCCTGCTTGCAATTTCGAATCCGAGTCCGCTCGTTCCCCCGCTGATAATATTAATCTTCTGCATACTTTTTATTTCAAATATATGAATACTTTTGCCCAACTTAACTACTGATGAACAAGAGCAGGGTAAATACCTGGGCACATCTGGCCCTCCTCGGTGCGAACATAATCTACGGCCTGAACTTTTCAATTGCGAAATATGCAATGCCGGACCAGATAAAACCCTTTGCCCTTGTGTCACTCCGAAGTGTCATGGCTGCCCTTATGTTCTGGGGGGCTTCATTTTTTGTCCGCAGGGAAAAAGTAGAGAGGAAAGACCTGCTCTATCTTTTTGCATGTTCCTTTTTCGGTGTTGTAATCAACCAGACTCTCTTCCTTGTAGGCCTGAATATGACCTCGCCTATAAATTCGTCGATAATCCTTGCAACAAACCCCATTTTCGCTTTTATTTTTGCGGCCTTCATCCTGAAAGAGAACATTTCGCTTGCAAAAGGAATAGGTCTTGCAACAGGCCTGTCGGGGGTAATGATACTGATACTTCAGAATGGCACTCCGGATGTCAGCAGCAGGACCTTCATGGGCGATCTTTACACACTAATCAACACTGTAAGCTGGGCTTTCTATACTGTAATAATCAAGAGGATGCTTACAAAATATCATCCGGTTACAGTGATGAAGTGGACTTTCCTGTTCGGGATGTTTACGAACATTCCTGTCGGGTATCACCAGTGGAGTACTATGGACTGGGGAGCAATAAACCTTTACGGATGGCTGTCAATAGGTTTCGTCGTTGTGTTTGCAACTTTTCTCGGATACCTGCTCCTTACGATCGGCCTTCGGCGGATGAGTCCCACGGTTGTGAGCACATACACTTATACACAGCCTGTAATTGCCGCCTACCTCGCCACTCTTCTGGGCCAGGACAACATAAGGCTTGTTATGGTAATAGCTGCCCTTCTTATATTCGGAGGAGTTTTCTTTGTCAGCTGGCCGGGTTTCAACCGTGACAGGCAGAACTGAGCTTTCAGCAAGGCAATGACAACAGCTTAAATAAAAGAAACAGATAAGCCACATGAAAAGATTTCCTGTTTTAATCCTTACGCTCTTTGCCTGTTCTTTACTTTCGGCACATGACGGGTACAAAAGAAATTACAATCTTGATGTGCTTCATTACAGTTTTTCAATTACACTGAGTGACTCCACTGATAAAATCCAGGGCTCTGCTGCTGTCGATATCCTGCGCAGGGGGAAGGAAGCGATTGTGTATCTCGACCTCGAAGGGCAGGGTGCTTCGGGCAGGGGAATGGCGGTATCACGGGTTCTGGTTGAAGGACGCAAAGCCGTCTGGTCGCACACAGGAAGCAGGCTTGAGATTGTTCCGGGAATTGATTTCATCAGGCCGGATACCCTGAACATCATCGTGGATTACTCAGGCATTCCTTCTGATGGCCTCATAATTTCAAAGAATAAATACGGGAACAGGACCTTCTTTGCCGACCACTGGCCCGACAGGGCACACAGGTATCTTCCCTGCATCGATCACCCCTACGATAAGGCGGGAGTTGATTTCATTATTACTGCTCCTGACACTTACAGCGTGATAGCAAGCGGCATGCTCACCGAGCTGAGCAGGATGCCGGGCAATATAACAATTACAAGATGGCACGAATCAGATCCGCTTGCAACCAAGGTAATGACTTTCGGGGCAGCCCGCTTTGCCTCTGCACTGACCGGTGATCATGAGGGCACACCCGTGTGGGCCTGGGTGTACCCCGAAAACAGGGCCGAAGGATTCAGGGACTATGCAATTGCAACTGAGCCTCTCCGCTATTACTCATCATTAATTGGAAAATACCCGTACGGAAAGCTTGCCAATGTTCAGTCAAAGACTATATACGGCGGGCTGGAGAATGCAGGAACAATATTCTATTCAGAGAACTCAGTTACAGGCACAGGCAGCTCAGAAGGCCTTATTGCACATGAGATTGCGCACCAGTGGTTCGGCGACTGTGTAACTGAAGCCGACTGGCATCACGTATGGCTGAGCGAAGGCTTTGCAACATATCTTACGTCAATGTATTTCGAATCGAAGCAGGGCAGGACAAGGCTCGAATCGGACATGAAGTCTGCACGCACCAGGGTGCTCAGGTTCTGGGAAAGGAAGCAGGCGCCTGTAATAGACACAACTGTTAACAAGCTGATGGACCTTCTGAATCCTAACTCATATCAGAAGGGAGCCTGGGTGCTGCACATGCTTCGAAACCTTACAGGCACTGAGAATTTCACGAGGGGACTCAGACTCTTTTATTCAAGGTTCAGCCACTCGAACGCACTGACATCCGATTTCCAGGCTGTGATGGAGGAGGTTTCAGGCCCTGTGGTCGCCATTGCCCTGGTCACGGCGGTCG
>JALOMK010000005.1 GCA_025455505.1 Bacteroidales bacterium | reverse complement strand
CATCGTGGTCGGCGAAACCTATCACATGTGGTACTCCCAGGTGGCCATTCAGCCATTTTTATTTCGCATCGGTTATGCGCGCTCGCCGGACGGTATTCACTGGACCAGGATAGCGGGCAGCGGTATAGAAGACGCTGTCCTCGATTGGGGATCCGAGGGAAGCTTTGATCAGTATTCAGTCTCCTGGCCTTCCGTTATCAGGGTCCCGGAAGAATTATATGTATTCTGCTGGCATATCATGCAGTTTCCGATCAATGCCTCGCAGGAGGTGAGGCTGACTGCCAGCAGGGCAAAACCAGATAAGAGTAACAGTGTCCTTTTCATGCCGGATATTTAATTGCAAAGATATGAAATGAACAAATTTCATTCCCTTTATGTCAAATAAAAAGAAGACAGATGCATCACTGCCCAAATTAAGGCGTCATTTATACGGAATGAAAATATTTTTAACTTGCAAAAAAATAGTGTCATGGAAGATACAAAAATGAAAAAACATGTGACCGTGGTGGGAGCCATCCACATCGGTTTCGGAGTACTGGGACTGGTCGGGGCTCTTGCAGCCTTCTTCGCCCTTAATTTTGCCAGGGGCTTTGTGGAGGGAGAGGAAGTGCCATCCATGGTGCTGGGGTTTCTCTCCGTAAGCGTGCCCCTGCTGATAGGTTTTCTTTCAACGCTTGGCCTCGTGGGCGGCATAGGGCTCCTTTCATACCAGCCCTGGGCCAGGTACCTTGTTATTGTTGTTGCTGCACTTGGCTGCCTCAACATCCCTATCGGAACTCTCAAGGGGGTCTACTCCCTGTGGGTGCTTCTTCAGGATGAGACAATAAAGCTTTTTACAAAAGAATAGTTACAAGCTTAAATATTTTTTCCAGGCAGAGACGCAATCATTGCGTCTCTGCTTATTTTTGCACTTACTATAACCTGATAAAGTATGGCAGACGACAACAAGATAATCTTTTCGATGTACAGGGTCGGCAAAACCTTCCCTCCTCACAGGCAGGTCCTGAAGGATATCTCCCTGTCCTTTTTCCTGGGAGCAAAGATCGGCATAATCGGTCTCAACGGTTCCGGGAAATCAACGCTCCTGAAGATCATTGCGGGACTCGAGAAGGAGTACCAGGGCGATGTGACCTTCCTTCCGGGATACACTGTGGGGCACCTGCCCCAGGACCCGCTTCTTGACGAAAGCCGCAGCGTCAGGGAGATAGTCAGCGAGGGTCTGAAGGAGATAATGGACGTGATTAAGGAATACGAAGAGATAAACAACAGCTTCGGAAATCCTGAAGTATACGAGAATCCCGAAAGGATGCAGCAGCTTATGGACCGGCAGGCCGTCCTGCAGGAGAAGATCGATATGAGCGATGGCTGGAACGTGGATCATAAGCTTGAAAGGGCAATGGATGCCCTCCGCTGTCCTGACGGAGAGGCAAGGGTAAACGTGCTCTCGGGTGGAGAAAGACGCCGGGTGGCACTTTGCAGACTACTTCTGAGGCAACCTGACATTCTTCTTCTCGATGAGCCTACCAACCACCTTGATGCCGAATCGGTCCAATGGCTCGAAACAACTCTCAAACAATACCCGGGCACAGTCATATGCATAACACACGACAGGTACTTCCTCGACAATGTGGCCGGCTGGATACTCGAGCTCGACAGGGGCGAAGGAATTCCCTGGAAAGGAAACTACTCTTCATGGCTTGAACAGAAGTCAAAAAGGCTCGAAATTGAGGAAAAGGGGAACGTTAAACGTCGCAAGATACTCGAACGTGAACTTGAATGGGTAAGAATGTCACCCAAGGCAAGGCATGCAAAATCAAGGGCCAGGCTGGGTGCTTATGAAAATCTTCTTAACCAGGATGTAAAACAGAAAGAGGAAAAGCTTGAGATCTTCATTCCCAACGGCCCACGCCTTGGCGACAAGGTAATTGAAGCCGAAAAGGTGGCCAAATCCTATGGCGACAAGCTGCTCTTCGAGGATCTCGGCTTCAGGCTGCCCCCAAATGGCATAGTCGGTGTTATTGGCGCCAACGGGGCAGGAAAAACAACTCTTTTCAGGATGATAATGGGCCAGGAACAGCCAACTTCAGGTACGTTCAGGATAGGAGAAACAGTGGCACTGGGATATGTCGACCAGGCTCACGAGGCAATAGATCCGGAAAAAACAGTTTACGAAGTTATATCGGGTGGACAGCCGGAAGTGCTCGTCGGGAACAGGCTCGTAAACGCCAGGGCCTACGTTGCCAGGTTTAACTTCACGGGCGCCGACCAGGAGAAGAAATGCGGAGTTCTTTCAGGTGGCGAGAGAAACAGGCTGCATCTTGCCCTGACTCTTAAATCGGGAGCCAACGTACTTCTTCTCGACGAGCCTACAAACGACATCGATGTAAATACCCTCAGGGCTCTCGAGGAAGGACTCGAGAATTTTGCCGGCTGCGCTGTAATAATATCACACGACAGGTGGTTCCTCGACAGGGTCACCACTCATATGCTTGCCTTCGAGGGCGACTCAAAAGTCGTCTGGTTTGAGGGCAATTACACGGACTACGAGGAAAATTATAAAAAGAGAGTCTCCGATACAACACCTGTCAGGATCAAGTATAAGAAACTGGCGTGATAGGAAGGCGAAACGGCGTCAAGGCGTCAAGGCATCAAGGCGAAACGGCTTAATGGCGCTATGGGGTTGGGAGAAGCGAGGAAGGGCGAACGATTAAGGGAATAACATTTATATCCCCTCAGCCAGCAACAGGCCAATGAATATTTGCCTTATCCCGGTTCCGGGGGAATGGCTGGTGAGGACCTATAACTAAAAAACCCCTTAAATTTGTGATTTTAAGGGGTTTTATGTAGCCTCACCAGGAATCGAACCTGAATCTAAGGTTTAGGAAACCTCCATTCTATCCATTGAACTATGAGGCCGGAATTTCAATCGCAAAAGTAGTAAATTTTTTTTAAATCAAAACAAGCTGCAATTGACAAAGGTTTACCATGCGCCGTGCGCCACCCCCGCGGTCAGGCTCCTCTCCACAACCTGGCGGATCGACCCTTTTTGCCGTTCGCCACTCCTTCAGCCTGGCTCCTCTCCGCCATCTGGCGGATCGGCCCCGTTAGCCGTTAGTCTTTAGCCGTTTGTCTATTCTTATATATTCCTTATATTTGAAGGAAACAAATACTGCCTCCATGACCTGGATCGATTTTGCAATAGTTGTTATTCTCGGACTCTCAATGTTGTCAGGCTTCAAGAACGGATTTGTCCATGAAGCAGCTTCTCTTGCCGCACTGATCCTGGGCATTTGGGGGGCAATTAAATTCTCGGGCTTCACCGCAGCAAGGCTTTATGATTATTTTGACATGACAGGCAGCTATGTAGGAGTGGTTGCGTTTTTTGTAACTTTCTGCGTCATTGTAGTACTGGTTCATTTCGCCGGGTTGGTTGCCGACAAGCTTGTTGATGCAGTTGCGCTGGGCTTTGTAAACAAACTCCTGGGGATCGGATTCTCGCTTCTTAAGTCGGTTCTCATACTCAGCGTAATGTTTGTGATATTGAATGCAGTTGATGTGCACAGGCCTTTTCTTCCGAAAGAAACAATTGAGAAATCTGCATTTTACAATCCGATATCGGATATCATCCCGTCAATCTTCCCTGTTATTGGCGAGGGAGATTTCGGCAAGAGCTTCGACAGGTTCAAAAAGAAAGCTGATGATGTTGTCATCTGACCTGCTTTGTTATATTTGCAATTCCAAAAAACAAGCATATGAATTTTGTTGAAGAGCTCCGGTGGCGCGGCATGATCCACGACATTACTCCAGGTACCGAGGAAATGCTTTCGCAGGGAATGTGCAGCGGCTACATAGGCTTCGACCCCACTGCCGATTCGCTTCACATCGGCCATATGGTGCAGGTGATGCTTCTCCTTCACTTCCAGAGGGCAGGGCACACCCCAATAGCCCTGGTCGGCGGCGCAACAGGGATGATAGGGGATCCTTCGGGAAAATCAGAGGAGCGTAATCTCCTCGATGAGGAAACTCTTAATAAAAACCAGGATGGAATAAGGAAGCAGCTTGCCCGCTTCCTTGATTTCACCTCCTCAAGGCCTAACCGTGCCTTAATGGTGAACAACTATGACTGGATGAAGGAATATTCCTTCCTTGGATTCATAAGGGATATCGGCAAGCATATTACTGTCAACTACATGATGTCGAAGGATTCCGTTAAGAAAAGGATAGGGGCCGACGCAAAGGAAGGCATGTCATTCACCGAATTCTCTTACCAGCTTGTCCAGGGAACAGACTTTCTTCATCTTTTCAGTAAACATAACTGCAGGCTGCAGATGGGTGGATCCGATCAGTGGGGCAACATTGTTACAGGTACGGAACTCATCAGGAGAAAGACAGGAGGAGAGGCCTTTGCCCTGACCTGCCCGCTGATAACAAAGTCCGACGGATCGAAATTCGGAAAAACAGAATCGGGAAACGTTTGGCTTGACCCTGAAAAGACAAGTCCATACCAGTTTTACCAGTTCTGGCTGAATGTTTCAGATGAGGATGCCGCAAAGTATATAAGGATATTTACAATCCTGGGAAAGGAAGAAATAGAGTCAGTTATTTCGGAGCATAATAAGGCTCCGCACGAAAGACTGCTCCAGCGAAGGCTCGCAGAGGAGGTGACTTTAATGGTGCATTCGCAGAGTGATTACGAGGGTGCCGTTGAGGCATCCCAGATACTTTTCGGAAAAGGTACAACCGAAATGTTGAGGAAGATGCCGGAGAGCACCTTTCTTTCAGTTTTTGAGGGAGTTCCCGTTTTTGAAGTGCCAGGCCAGGTCCTGTCCCGGGGAGTCAGTCTTGCCGATCTCTGCACTGTTCATTCCCAGGTCTTCGCATCAAAGGGTGAAATGCGCAGGCTTGTCCAGGGCGGCGGTGTAAGCCTTAACAAGGATAGAGTCGAAAATCCCGATCTGACAGTTGACAGCAGTTTCCTTTTAAACGGCAGATATCTCCTCCTTCAGAAAGGCAGGAAGAACTATTTCCTGATAAGAACGAGCTGAAGGTCACCTGATCATATCTGCGGCAATAATCGAAACATCGTCAAATACTGAAGGATTATTGTCAGGCAGGCCTAGTTCCCTCATAAGAGCCTCAATATTTTCTGCAACCGGCCTGTCGTTTGATATGAACCTGACAATGTCGCGGGTGCCGGCTTCATTCCCGTTTTCATCCCTCAGTTCTGAAAGCCCGTCAGTATAACATACAAGCTTTGATGTCTGGCTGACAGTCAGTTCAGCCCGCCTGATCTCGGGAATCTCATCCAGCATTCCTATGCCGACACAGGAGGGTCCCAGGTAATTCAATTCGCCGCTAACTGTATTGTAAAGTATCGGAGGGTTGTGAGCAGCGTTTATATACTCCAGCAACCCTGTTTCAATGTCATAGCGTGCCACAAAGAATGTGATGAATTTCTCTCCTGAGGCGTTCGATGCAACTATGGTGTTTAATTTCCTGATAAGGGCTTCCAGGAATATATCATGCGTAAAAAGGGCTCTCAGGCTTGCCTGGAAGTTCGACATCAGCATTGCGGCCGAAATTCCCTTTCCAGATACGTCAGCTATGCAGATCCCGGTTTTGCTTCGTGACAAGGGGATTAAGTCGTAATAATCTCCGCCCACTTCATGGTGGGGACAGTAAAATCCGTAAACCCGGAGGTTTCCGTCCCCTGGCAGGCGGCTGTGGTCGGGAATAAGCATCTTTTGCATCCTTGCAGCAAGTTCAAGCTCCTTTTTCATTGCAGCCTGCCTAAGGTTTGCCGCATGAAGCCGCTTGTTCTCAATTGCCACAATGATTATGCTGGATATTGTCTGCAGGAAATCGTAATGCTTAAGTACAGGGCTCATGCCCACGCCTTCCTCTTCAATATCGCCTATCAGCACGAATGCAAGAGGGACATCATTGTTCCTTACCGGGATAATTATGTCAACTCCTTCAAAGCCATCGTCGGGGGTAACGCATACAACCTCCGACATGGGTATAAGTCGGGAATCAATGTCGATATTCTCAGTTTCGGGCGGGAATCCGCAGTTCAGAATGACTTCCCACGACCGGGAATGCTTAAAAATGAGTATTTTTCCGATACCCAGGTTGTTCCTCAGGATAGATTCATATCTTGAAAGCAGATCCTCTTCCGGCAGGTTGTCGTTTATCGAATTCGTAATTTCGAGCAAGGACTTGAGTTTGAATTTCGAGACCTCAAGCCTGTTTGACGGTATCCTGCCGTTTTCCATAGGAGTTTATGATTTCACCCTCTCGACATAGCTCTTGTCGTGGGTGTCGATTCTTATCTTGTCTCCTGTGTTGACGAAGAGGGGCACCATGATTATCTCGCCGTTCTCAACAGTTGCAGGCTTGAGTGTGTTGGTGGCAGTATCGCCCCTTAGTCCGGGTTCGGAATAAGTAACTTCAAGCACAACGAACTGAGGAATATCAACTGTGAGTATCGTTTCGGTATCGGCATGAACCACAACCTCAACATTAAGACCTTCTTTGAGAAAAACAGCATAGTCGATGAGTGACTCGTCTACATGTATCTGTTCAAATGTTTCAAGGTGCATGAAGTAGTAACCCATATCGTCCTTATAGAGATACTGGTAAGGGCGTCTTTCAACCCTTGCGAGGTTTACTTTTGTTCCGGCTGAGAAGGTGTTGTCTATTACCCTTCCGTTCTTGAGGTTCTTGAGTTTTGTCCTTACGAAGGCGGGTCCCTTGCCCGGTTTTACATGCTGAAACTGTACAATTGAATAAAGATCATTGTTGTACTCAATGACCAGTCCGTTCCTGAAATCTGCAGTGCTTGCCATAAATGTCTGATTACTGTTCTTTTCGTTGTTTTATTTTTTTATAATCTCCAGCGGATGAATTAATCCTGAATAACTTACCATTTCAACATTGAATGATCCCACAAATATATCAAATCGGATTTTAACCGGTAAAAAATTTTTATCGGCGGAAAACCAGAACGACATGTCTTCTTCTGTCTTGAAAAGACGCCCGACCTCAGTAACCGGGTTGAACTTGTAGCAGCTTATCCTTCCCATCTTAGTCTTCACTTCCTCTATACCCTTGTACCTCAGGATAATCGGATAAAGCTCATCGGTAAACCATGTCATTATAGTGTACGTTTTGCCGATTTCAAGCGCTGTCTCCGAAGTAAGCACATTATTCCTGAAAAAATAGAAGCAGGAGATAATATCGTGTATGCCGGGAGGTGTCACATGCTTCCCGGTAAGGTCGCTTGTCAGTATGGCTGAATCTTTTCTCGTGTCGTGATCAAAATCAACAACATTATATTTTCTGTATCTGCCTTCGCGAACATTTCTTACCGACCTGACCGGAAGCTGGGTCGTGGGGTTCATGTAGACTTCATAGATGTCGACAACCTTGAAAAAGGCGTCAGTGATGCCGACCGTCCGGGCTTCCATGCGTGAATGCCAGACCTCTGAGTCACCAAGGCTTGTACTTTTAAGTTCGAGTGTTGCAACTCCTCCCGTGACGGGGCCGTAATGGATTATATATTCGATCTTTTCTCCCGGCCTGTAGGTATTTACCTGAGCTTCCAGTAACAGCGTGCACATTGCGAAAGCACTAATTATCAGAATCGTTCGCCTCATCAGCTTTCCCATGGTTCAGATAATCTGGTATTATTCACTGAAGAATGTTCTTCCTTTGTGTCGTCACCAGGAAGTCCTTGAGATAAAGCGGTTCAAAATATGCCAGGTCTTCAAAACGCTTATTATTAAAGGCCTCATAAGCAGGCTTGAACATAAATGATGCCGAAATTTCAAAATCAGTCAAAAAAACAGCATTTGCATTCCGGATCACATTGCTGCATTTGCCGGCGCCGTCACCGAAGAATATTATTGTACTGTCTGAAGGCGCGTCTGCAAACGAGTCTTCATTTATTATCCCGGCAGAGACAGGTTTAATCAATTCCCCGCCAGGACCGTACAGGGCATAGTAAACTTCCATTCTCCTGGCGTCGAGCATGGGGCAAAACAGTAATTTCCTCCCGGGAAAATCATTCGCAGCCTTCGCGGCAATTCCATTGAACATTGAAAGAGTTGTGTCGACTGCAATCAGTTTGAGCGAAGCCCCGAAGGCAATTCCTTTTGCAGCTGAAACCCCTATTCTCAGTCCTGTATAGGACCCGGGTCCCCTGCTGACTGCAACGGCATCGAGGTCGGCCGCGCTTATCCCATTTTCGTGAAGGAGCTGGCCTACCATCAGGGTGAGCCTTGATGCGTGCGACTTCGATTCAGAGCTGCCAAGTTCGGAAACAGGGCCGTTGCTGTCGCATAAAGCCACAGAACAGATACTTGTCGCCGTTTCAAGACACAATATCATAGAGGGTTGTAATTCAGCAAACCGTTATTGTTCCTTAAAGAGGTCCTCCTTTGTGACAATTTCAATAAGCGTGCTGTCGGAGAGCTTCTTGCTTATCGCGCTGAAAGGCGCACTTATTACCCTGTCGCCGGGATTTATGCCTGAAGTAATCTCGATATAGTTGTTATCCTGGACTCCGGTCTTCACATCCTTTGCAAGCGCATATGTTCCGTCTGTGATAAACACAAGGGTCCTTATGTCTTCTTTAGATATCGATACCGAGGTTTTGGTCGTATCGGTGCGTGTCGTAACCGATTGAATTGGCACTGTCAGGATATCCTTCTTGAGTTCGGTCTGTATGTCAACTGTTGCCGACATTCCCGGTCTGAAAGGATTTGCTTCACCAATGCCGGGGACATTAAGGTACGACTCGGGGAGAACAAGGATTTTAACGTCAAAATTTGTCACCTGGTCTGCAGAAACGCCTGTTGTTTTGGCTGAATTCGCTATCTCTGTCACCACACCCGTGAATTTCTGGTCGAGATAGGCGTCAACCTCGATAAGCGCAGTGTCTCCGATATTGATCCTGACAATATCGTTCTCATTCACTTCAACCTGGGCTTCCATTCTTGAGAGGTCGGCTATCCTGAGCAATTCAGTTCCTGCCATCAGGTTTGTCCCGGCCACCCTTTCTCCCAGTTCTACAAGGAGCATTGAAACTGTTCCCGACATCGGGGCATAGATCGATGTTTTCAGGAGGTTTTCATTCGATTCCTTGAGAGATGCTTCGGCACTCACAACTGAAAAACGTGCGGCGTCAACCTCAGCCTTTGATACTGAATATGTGGCTTCAGCCTGTTCGAATTCCGATTTCGAAATTGTCTGCTCCTCGAACAGCTGTTTGCTTCTCCTGAATGAGAGCTCCGACTGTACGAACTGGGCTTCAGCCTGTGCCAGCCTGGCCCTTGCCGAGCTGATTGCCGCAAGAGACCTGTCTTTCTGTGAAATGTAAGTGTCAGGCTTGATACGGAGAAGGAGTTGTCCCTTTACAACCTGGTCTCCTTCCTTCACAGTCAGCTCAACTATTTCCCCGGAAACCTCGGGACTGATCTTTACTTCTTTTTCGGGCTGGATCTTGCCGTTTGCAGTCACCGTTTCAATGATTTCCCTCTTTTCGGCATTTTCAACTGAGACCTTCACTGTGAGTGCTTTTCCAAACCAACCCTGTTTTTTCCCTATCACGGCAAAAATAAGAAGTAGAACGACAGCCGGCACAAGTATTTTAAGTATTTTATTGTTTTTCATGGTATTATGAGCTTTAATCTTTCCGCTTAAGTCTTTTATTTTGTCTTTGTTTTTGTTTTTTAATTTTTCATGTCCCCTGCCCGTTTTCTCCCGGGAATGATGTGGGGCCTTCGTACATGACTGGTTTCAGTTGCTTGCAAGGTTGAGAGGTATGCCCCTGTAAAAGTCAAGGACCTTTGTCTTGAAAATGTATTCGTACTTTGCCTGTGAAAGAGCCGACTGAGCCTGCAACAACTGGCTTTTGGCTGCATTGTAGTCGATGGGAGTTACGAGGCCTACATTGAACTTTTGTTCGGTATACCTGAATGATTCCTGCATGGAGGTAACAGCCTTGTTGCTTGCATTATATTTCTTAAGTGCCGCAACGGCATCGGCATAAGCCTGCTGGATGTTCTTGTAAAGTTGCTTTTTAGCTCCTTCCAGGGCATATTTACTGCTTTCAATTTCAAGCTTGGAATTTGAAATGCTTTTATTGACCTGCCATCCGTTGAGGATAGGCACCGCAAGCGTAAAACCCAGCCCCCAGTTTATGTTGTCACTGACCTGCTCGCTGAAAGGGTATTCGCCATATATGATTGACTGGTCAGCCGGATCAATACCCAATATCTTTTGCCTGATATCGGAATACCCGGTATTGAATGAGTGGTTCATAGATATTCGGGGACTTCTGGAGCCTTTTGCTATCTTGAGATCGTATTCACTCGCAGCAAGTTTCAGTTCGGAACTCTTAACTGAAGGCCGGGCTCCCTGCGCTATAGCGTATATCTCTTCAACTGTCTCAGAAATAATTTCATTAGAATCGATCGCAATATCAGGGACCTCGATTTCGAAGCCTGTTGGTGATTTAAATTCGAGCAGCTGAGTCAGATCAAGGTATGATACATCAAGCTGGTTCATAATGTTAATAAGCTGAAGCTCTTCCTGGGCGGCCTGGGATTCAATCTGGAGCAGGTTCCCGCGTGCGGTGCTGCCTGCATCAACAAGTTTCCTGGTCTTCTCGATCTGCTGCAGGGTAATCTGAAGCTGGTCGTTTGTTGTTGTTACAAGTTCCTTATTGAGAAGTATCTGCAGGTAATTAAGGGCAACAGTAAGGGCAATGTTCTCCTTGATGTTCTGAAGATCCTGCTCTCCGGCCAGGAGTTCATACTCGTATTTCTTTATAGTGTTGTAGTTCTGAAGGCCTGCAAATATGTTCATGTTGCCTCCTACATAGAAACTGTTCGACCGGGCCTGCGTGTTATCAGTATACCTGTAAGTTGTCTCGTCAAGAGCACGGCCCCATGAATAGTTCTGGGTCGCAGTTCCGGACAGAGTAGGAAGCAGGCGCAGTTTTGACAGGTCAAGTGTATTCTTCTGGTAGTCAGTCTGAATATCCTGCTGCTTGATCTGAATGTTGTTGTCTATTGCATAGTAGATGCATTCGTCAAGTTTCCATATCTTCTGCTGGGCGTACAGAAGTGAACCGGAAAGTACGAATGAGACAGCTATTGTGACAAGTAATTTTTTCATCGCTGAACTTATGTGATACCCTTTTTAAATCAAGGGTACGAAGATAATCATTATCCCGGAGAGAATGAAAGTTTTGCTCTGGATAATATTGAAGCGGTTAATGTTCATATATTCAGACATATCTGTGTTGATTTGCTTATATTTTACATGATTGTCTTTGCTTTGCCGCCTAAAATGGCTATATTGTGCGGCTTATTTAAAAACAATTAAAGATGTTACATTATAAAGAATTAGGGTTGGTTAATTCAAGGGAATTGTTCAAAGCCGCCGTGAAGGGCGGGTATGCCATTCCTGCTTTTAACTTTAATAATCTCGAACAGCTTCAGGCCATAATCAGCGCCTGCGTGGAGACAAAGTCTCCTGTCATTCTCCAGGTGTCAAAGGGCGCAAGGAAGTATGCAAACCAGACTTTGCTCCAGTATCTTGCCAAAGGTGCTGTTGAGTATGCAAAGGAACTTGGTCATGCAATTCCCATTGTGCTTCATCTCGATCACGGCGACACTTTTGAGACCTGCAAGGCCTGCATTGAAACAGGCTTTTCATCAGTTATGATCGACGGTTCGCACTTCCCCTATGAGGAGAATGTAAGGCTGACCAGGCAGGTGGTGGAGTATGCTCATTCACATGATGTAACTGTTGAGGGAGAGCTTGGAGTTCTGGCAGGAATAGAGGATGAGGTCTCTTCGGAGCACTCATCATATACAAGGCCTGAGGAGGTCGAGGATTTTGTTAAGAAAACGGGAGTGGATTCCCTGGCGATATCGATAGGGACTTCGCACGGCGCTTTCAAGTTCAAGGTTGCTCCCGGACAGCTTCCTCCCCCGCTCAAGTTTGACATTCTCGAAGAATGCGAAAAGCGCATTCCCGGCTTCCCTATAGTTCTTCATGGTGCTTCGTCGGTACCACAGGACATAGTTGAGGAGATCAACAAGTACGGAGGCAAAATGGAGAACACGGCAGGTATTTCAGAGGAACAGCTTCGCAGGGCGGCCAAATCGGCTGTATGCAAGATCAATATCGACAGTGATGGCAGGCTTGCGATGACAGCAGCCATCCGCAAGGTTTTCGTTGAAAAGCCCGGAGAATTTGACCCCAGGAATTACCTTGGTCCCGCCCGCGAAAAGCTCAAGGAGCTGTACAAGCATAAGGTTGTAAATGTTCTTGGCAGCGCAGGCAAAGCCTGAATGCGGTAAAGTTGTTAATATTATAAAACACAGAAAGAGAGCCGCTTAAGCGCCGGCTCTTTTTTTTCTGTTAAAAACTAGGCCGTTAATGTCCTTTCCGCACCTTCCGGATTTTCTATATTAGCCTGCGAATCATTGCTATGGAAGGACGCCGCCAGGGATACAAGGAAGAAAAGCTTAAAAGGACGAACAGGCTTTCGCTCATGCTCAACAGCAGGGAGATGAAGGCCCTGGGTATCTATTGTAACAGGTTCAGGGTTAAGAACAAGTCTGAATTCCTGAGGGAAACGATCATGAAGGCGATAATCAAAAGATTCGAGGAAGAACATCCGACACTATGGGAGGAGACAGACCGCACACTTTTTAATCAGGAAAAGAATTACTAATTTTGCAGGCGGTTTTTTCAGCCTGACCCATGGTGTAATTGGCAACACGTCAGATTTTGGTTCTGAAGAGTCGGGGTTCGAGCCCCTGTGGGTCAACATTATTAAAGCACATGTCTTTACTGCCGGCAACTCCCCTTGCCGGCTTTTTTTCAAATGATCCTTTCGGCGTTTTCAAATTGAAGTAATATTCATTATTCGCATGACTTATCCCGGTGGGACTGGATTCCTGCTCCGGTTAAAGCTGATTATGCTGAATTTCTTAAGAGTTGCATATATTTGCTTAATGCACGAAATTATTTAACTCCGAACTTAAATACAATGGCACTGACAATCTTCAGAAATTACCCGCTGTTATTCTTTTCGCTTCTATTTGTGACTTTACAATCTTCGGATGTTCCCCAAGGCAAGTACAACTTCCGCTTCAGGGGAAATACTCACACGCATGCAAGGCTGTCGGATGAGAATCCGGCGAATGATGTTCCCGAAATTGCTTCATGGTACCGTGAAGCCGGCTATAATTTCCTGTGTCTTTCGGAGCACAACGATCATGTTGAGCTTAAGCAGCTGATATGCCACGATGAGGCGGAGTTGCTGCCCGGGTTCATAATGCTCTGCGGCAATGAACTCAGCAATGAGCGTCATCATACCGCCCTTGGAATTAACAGGTACATAGGCGACGAGACCTCGCTGCAGGACGGAGTGAAAAAAACTCTTGAGGCGGGCGGAATACCCATCCTTAATCACCCTATGGATCCGCCCGTGAATGCTGCTGATTTCATTGCCGCAGCGGGCCTGTATCACCTGGAGGTCTTCAATGGCGGGAGAAAGGATGAAACAAGACGGTCGGAACAGCTCTGGGATAGCATAATGTCAGCTCAGGACGGTCGGATTGTTTATGCTGTTGCCTCTGATGACAACCATTATAAAAAGTCAAATGTAGGGAAAGGATGGATAATTGTTGATGCACCGGAACTTACTGATGCCGATATCCTTGAAAGTATTAGAAATGGCAAATTCTATGCCTCAACCGGCATAGTAGTCGATTTTTATGAAGTCAGCAGGCGATCGGTGAAAATATCATCCTCCAATTGCGATTCAATTTTTTTTGTTGGCAGGTATGGCAGAGTTCTGCGTTCTGTTAAGGGAAAATCGGCAGACTACAGGCTAAGGGGGGATGAGGGATATGTGAGGATTAAACTGAAGGATACAGCAGGAAGGGAAGCCTGGATGCAGCCTGTAAAAGCTTTATGAAGCCATTTAGAGCGTTTTATGTTATCAAGGGCCAATTCATATGTAAATGGGCTGATCTTTCTCCTGGCGGCCCTGTATGCATTCCTGGTTCCTTCGGGCTGTGTCGACACAAGAGGCTCGCTCGAACTCAGGGGCCGGGTGACCGACAGCTATACAGGCGAGCCGGTTTCCGGCAGGAATATAATAGTTGAAGGCCTGCTTTTTTCTGGCGAGAGTCAATTGTTCGTCGACGCCGGCCATTTCACTTCGGACAGTTCAGGTTCTTTTTCATACAGGATTGACAAGATTGATGAAGCGCGATACTACAATTTCTCTTTTGCAGGAGATTCGAACTATGCTTTCATGACAAGACGTCTTGGCCTTATGGAGCTTCAGCTGAACCGGGGCTTTCTTGATTTCAGGCTCGACAGGCTGGTTCGCCTTGAAATTGTTATCAAACGGAATTCTGATAAGCCTGCCCGCGACACTCTCAGCCTCTACTGGGAGTCGGGCGGCATTAACTGCTGGAAACTTTACCCCTGGGAAATTTATAACTACAGTCAGCATATTAATTCCAATATGAAGCCTGGCACTGAGCTTCGATGGCCGGGCGGCTTTGTAAGCTCAACAGTAAGAACAAGGGTGTTTGCCGACAAGATTACAAGGCTGCACTGGCATCTGGACCGCTACGGCAAACGACTTGAGATTATCGATACAATTACTTGTAAGAGGGATTATTTGAATACTGTTTATTTCACCTACTGAAAAAGCTGTAAACTCCTTTCTGAAACAGCCTGCCGTGCGGGATTTAAATTCAGGACAGGTAGCGGAAGGTTTCATTGTGCGCAATTTATCTGCCAAACCTGTAAAGAAAGTTTTCAGTCCTCACGATTACAGAATTTCTCAGGAAGGCAGGAGTTGCCCAGATCCCGGATTCCATTGTGAACTGTGCAAGAGGTTCATAAACCCTCCCGGCCCTGACGGCAATGACATCTCCTTTTACAGAGCCGAACCATATATTTCCCCCGGCCCACACAGGTGAAGAGTTGAAATTCGACCTCTGGCGTTCCTGCCACACAACTGCACCTGATTTTGCATCTATGCACTGCATTTCGTTCCTTGTGTTGATCGTGTAAATAAGGCCGCCCTTAATGACCGGGCTGAGCATCTGTGTCTGGGTCTGGTTGTCTCGCTTCCTCCAGAGAACGTTGGTAGCAGTGATATCCCCTTTTCCGTCAGGGTTGACAGCGATCATCTCGGTGAAGTTTGATGATTCGGCATCTACCATGAAACCGCAGTAGAAGTAGACTATTCCATCCTCGTAAAACGGCATCGGAACAGTTGATTCGGCTCCCCTGATGACTCTCCATATCTCCGTCCCGGTATTGGGATCATAGGCGAAGCATGCTGCCGAGCCGTTGGATATCATCTGGTCTTTTCCCTTAACCTTTATTATGAGAGGAGTAACGTAAGCCTTGGTTCCTATATTGGGAAGCGCTTTGTATGGTTCTTCAGGGCGCTCTGTTCTCCAGACCTCCTGCCCGGTCTTTTTGTCAAGCGCTGTAATGAACCTGACGTCAGTGCCTTCGTAATGCAATATCAGGAGGTTTTTATATAATATCGGTGATGAGCCCGGACCCTGGACATGCTTGCATTTAAGATCCGTACGGGTCCATACCACTGTTCCGTCACCCGTTCTTATGCATGCTGTTCCGAGGCTCCCGAAATGCACGTATACAAATCCCTTTTCGATGCAGGGAGTAGGACTTGCATAGGTATTTATTGAGTGTTTTCCGATTGGTGTTTCGGGAGTGAAGACCTTGATATCGTGAATCAGTTTCCCTGTCTGGTAGTCGACGCAGATCGCATAGAGCTCTTTCCCGTCTGCTGATGCCGATGTGAGCCATACCTGGTTATCGTATACAACCGGTGAGGAATATCCCTTTCCCCGTAACTCTGTCTTCCAGGCGCTTGATGATTCGTCCCAGTTCAGCGGAGCAGTTGACGAGGCTGAAATCCCATTCATCCCTGACCCCCGGAAATGAGTCCAGTTATTGTCCTGCGCCAATACTGTCTGTAAGAGCACCAGAGAGACAATAAGAGATAGAAAAAATCTGCCTTTGCCTGCTGTCATAATAATTGAGTGTTAAGTATCCATTAACCACAGGTACCCTGCGACCTCACGCCGGTATGCCGTTACGCCCCTTTATGCCTTGTATTACCCACCCCACCCCAGAAGACTGGCCCCTCCGGGAAGGGGATTAAATGCCTTTATGCCGTTGTGCCGTTACGCCTTTATATTGTATACGAGCAATACATCCCCGTGCCTGATATAGAGCCTTCCGTTTTTTATTGCCGGGTGACCCCAGTAAGGACCTTCTCCCTTTGTGACCCTGAACTCGCTTACAAGATCAAACTTAGCCGGGTCTGGTTTCACGAGACCGACATTGCCGTTCTTCTCTTCAAAGATGTAAAGCATCCCGTCGGCGGCAATGATTGAGCCCCTTACATTCCACTTTGCCTGCCAGAGTATTTTCCCCGTATTCCAGTCCACACAGGTCCACATGTCTGACGGTTTTGACTGGTGGGTAGCACCGTAGATCTGGTCGCCAAGCAGCACAACGCCTCCGTGCTGCGGATCGAAGCCCCTGTTCTCCCATACCTTTTCAACCGAGCTGCCGTCGGCCGACAGTTTCAGCTTCAGAGCCACCCAGTTATAGCCGTTTGCGATAAGAATGTGTCCATCCCTGTATATGGGGGTGATGGCATGATTTTTCATTACCCTGCCTGTTCCTGCGTTAACTTCGGCGTAATTTATCTTCCAGATGAGCTTTCCTGTTTTCGCATCAACTGAAACAATGTTAGAGCCCAGAACAGTTACAACCATCTTCCTGCCTCCATGCTCGACGAGCTTCGGATTCATGTACTGGGGTTCGGTATCAAGAACCTCAGATTCCCACACAACACTGCCGTCATTGATGTTAAAGGCAACGAGTGAGGCTTTTTTGCCACCGGGAGTAGCAACAACAACGTTGTCATATACAAGCGGCGATTCTGAAATGCCGAACATTAGGGGCTTGCTCTCATAAATGTTGAAGTGGTTTTTTGTCCACTTTATTTTCCCGGCTGAAGTGATGCACACAATGTCGCCACTGCCACTAATAAGGTAAAGATTCCCCTTGTAGAATGTAGGAGTCGACCTTGAGCCGGGATGATTTTTTACCCATGCCTTGCCATAGACTGTCTCCCATTTCTTTTTGCCGTCGAGTGTAAGTGCCGTCAGAACATCA
>JALOMK010000161.1 GCA_025455505.1 Bacteroidales bacterium | reverse complement strand
AATCCCGCCGTTGGCGGGATTGTTTATTTTACCGAAATCCCGAGGAAAACTTGTTTTCCGAAGGGATTGAGGGAAAATTAACAAAACCCGGAGGGTTCATTTAAGCTTTGCAAGGTGCCCCCCCTGGGGATCGCCGCAGGCAATCAATAATACCTCTGAAGCGGGTTTGCGTTGGCTTTGCAAGGAGCCCCCCCGGGGATCGCCGCAGGCAATCCTAAATACCTCCGCAGCTGGTTTGCTTTGGCTTTGCAAGGTTCCCCCCCAGGGATCACGCCCGTAGCATCCCCAGGAGCGGAGGGCGCAATCGCCGTTTTAACCTCTCCCTAATCCTTGTCAAATACATATTTCTCCCTGTCAATCTCAAGCAGGAACCTCGACGGAAGGTGGAAAAACGCATCATATGAATAGATGTTCCGCGGAAATGTAATATACAGCTCCTCTTTTGCCCTGCTGCAGGCAACGTAAAAAAGCCGTCGTTCTTCTTCCATCTCTTCAATATCAGTTGCCCTGTTCGAAGGGAACAGTCCTTCGAGTGCATGCGGGATGAAGACTGCATACCACTCCAGCCCTTTTGCCGAATGAACCGTTGATATGGTTACCTTCCCCTGCTCCTCTCCTTCATCAATCAGTGGTTGCGATTGATCAGCAACCCTTTTTGACGGAGGGTCGAGGGCAAAGTCAGACAGGAACCTGTCCAGATCCTTGTATTTCCGTGACAAGTCGATAAGTACATCTACATCCTGCATCCTTATCAGAAAATCATCCTCTCTCGCTTTCAGGATAGGAGCATAATAATCCTTGATTATCTCTATTTTCTGAGTGAGTGAGTATTCGGACCGGGAAGCCTTTGCCAGCATCCTGCCCAGGGTCAGCAGTTCGGTATAGAATTTCTTTTGTTTAAATGATTCGAAGGAGAAGGGATCGCTGCTCTTCTGAAATTCTCCGATTAAGCTTACCGCTGTAATCTGCCCCACTCCACCTATATATTTAAGGACCCTGTGCCATGCCACTGCATCTGCGGGATTGTAGGTTATCCTGAGATATGAAATGATGTCCTTAACATGCATCCTTTCGTTAAAGCGGAATCCGCCGACAACAACGTAAGGAATTCCCCTCTTGCTCATCTCGGTCTGGATGTACCTGTTATGCCAGTCGGCACGGTTAAGAACCGCAATCTCGTTTAAAGGGACATTCTTTTCAGAAAGTTCCATTATCCTGTCGACAATGAACTCTGCCTCCTCTCTCTGTCCGAACACTCTTCTGATTACCGGAACAGACTGACGGAGATTCTTTGTAAACAGCTTCTTTTTATATCCGATCCGGGCGTTTTCAATTATCGAATTCGTGAAGTCAAGGATCGTCTGGTTGCTCCTGTAGTTTTCCTCGATCTTGATTACGACGCAATCCCTGTAAGTTTCGGGAAACCTGAGGATATTCTCATAATTTGCGCCCCGGAATGCATAGATACTCTGTGAATCGTCGCCGACCACCATTATCCTGCGGTGCTTCCCGGCGATGAAATCGACAATTTCCTTCTGCACAAGGTTGGTGTCCTGGAACTCATCCACCATTACGTACCTGTAATGATCCTGAAGTATCTGCCGGAACCTGTCATTATCCCTCAATGAGTCTCTCAGCACCTCGATAAGATCATCAAAGTCAAGTATCCTGCTCAGGGTTTTGTATTTTGCATACCCGCTATAGATCAGTTCGATATGAGGAATATAATCTATAAGCCCGGTATACTGTTCATGAATTATCGAACGTATGCTTGAGTTCTTGTTCCTGGCATACGATATGATATCGTAAATCCTCGACTTTTTAGGGAACTTTTTATCCTTACTGCTGAACTTGAGCTCCGTCCTTATCAGGTCTATTATATCTTCCGAATCGCTTGTATCGATAATTGTGAAATTCGGAGGCAGGTTGAGCATGCTGCTGTATTTTCGCAGGATGAAAGCAGCAAAAGAATGGAAAGTTCCGCCGGTAATATTGCCGGCAGTCTTGTCGTGAAGCAGTATTTCAACCCGTTCGAGCATTTCGCGGGCCGCTTTGCGTGTGAAGGTAAGCAGCAGTATTGACTGTGCGTCGACCCCTTTTTCGATAAGGAAGGATACCCTGTGAACGATAACCCTTGTCTTTCCGCTGCCGGCGCCGGCAATAACCAGCACAGGCTTCTCGGTTATCAGTACGGCAGCAAGCTGGGCTGGGTTCAGGGAACCTGAATAATTAACCTTAAGCTTGCTGAGGTCAAGACCAGGGTCAATACCAAGATCAAATGCCCTCTTATCGATCGAACTGGCTATGACCTGCAGATCAGTGACTTTCTTTCCCAGGTCAGGCGATACCTCTATTTCCGGGTATTCCGACCAGGGAATCGATTTTATGTCATCAAACTCACCGGCATCAGTATCCGGGACAACAGAAATCTGGCCTGATATTCTGGCAAGGAAGTTATTCAGAAGCTCAGCGCCGGAGTCAGGATCAGCTAATTGGCCTTCATGGAGGAATCGATCAGGATTATCACGTATTGCTTCCGAAGCCGGCTCTTTCTCCTTTTCATCTTCATTGGATTTTGCCATTGCATTTGATTAGATTCACGACAATTTTAATGCAATAATATAGCATTTAATTTGCATATGGCCTCTCATCTTCTCTGACTGATATGAATGAAAAAAGGCGAAGCTGATAACTTCGCCCGGATGCAATGAAATATAGTCTTTGTCAATGCTTCAAACCTGGTTGTCCTGAATGAAATCAAATCATTAGCCTCAGCGCCCTAGAAAGCTCTTATCGGCCTTACAAGGAATCCGCCGGGATTTGACTTACTGTGGCCTGCGTAAGCAGTCCCGGTCTCGAAATTAAGATGCCACCCCAGGATGTAACTTCTCTCTGTACTTGACCAGTAGTCGGCGTTCGAAAGCAGTGGCTGGCCTGCCTCGAATAATGCCTTGTCGACAAAATACCTGTTATTGTAAAGGATCTTGAGTTCTTCGATCGACGGGATATACCATCCGGCGCCAAGACTTTCGACCCATGATTTTGCGGGACTGCTTGTCAGTTGTGAGGTATTGTATGCTCCATCCCATGTCCGGTTGGCATTAACAAGCGAATATGGGGACTGGAGAACCTGTACCGATTCCTGGAGGCCCAGGATAAGTCCGTGTTCCTGGCCGTCATTTCCTTTGTAGACAAAGAATACAATGCCTCCGTCCTTGGAGGATCCGACAGGATTTGAAAAAGTGCCGCTTCCTGCTCCCGATGCTGCAGAGGAGATAACATAAGGATCTGTTGTGGTTCCTTTACCGGTAACTGTCGTATTGGCTCCTGCCGTGACTTTTGTTTCAGAACCATCAAGAGCAGGCTTGTCACTTAGGTCATTGTAACTTCCGCTAGTCGCAACGCTTGCAAATGCAGGCTTGCCTGTAAGGCTGGCCCAGGTTCCGTCGAAAAGAGAAGGCTTGTTCTGAAGGTCATTATAATTGCCGTTGAACAGTGCCGGTTTATCAGAAAGGTCGTTGTAACTGCCACTGAATAGCAAAGGCTTATTCGTGAGATCATTGAAATTTCCGCTAAAGAGCGATGGTTTATTCAGCAGGTCGTCATAAGAGCCGCTGAAGAGCGCAGGCTTGTTAAGCAGATCGCCGTAGTTACCGCTGAAAAGAGCTGGTTTGTCAAGAATGTCTTCGTATCTGACAGTTGTAACAGAAGCAGAAAGCGCATGAAGAGCAAATGGGACAGCCATCATCTGTTGGATGCCCATGAGCTTGTAGTCGCCGCGGGCCTTGATGTCGATCTCAACCTTCAGGAACATCTTGTCTGCGCCCCAGTTTATGTCGAGTATTTTCTGGTATTTTCCCAAGGAAGATACCTCCCCGTGACCAATTACTAGTGAGAACATTCCATACGGATCAGTGTAAGTCGAATGCTCTTCCATATACTGAAGTTCGCCGTCAGGAGTGCCGGAAATCAGTGAGAACCGGACGTCTATCTGCTTGCTGTGGATAATAAGTCCGTTCACGTCGTGTCCGGCTATTTCTTTCCCGTTCTCATCGAGAGCCACGGCCTGGTATGTGATTCCATCAACAACCTGGCTGAGCAGCAGGGGCGATGACAAGGCAAACAGCGTAATAATAACCAGGGCTATTTTTTTCATATATGTAATTTTTAATGTTTTAAATTCCATGACCGTCATTGTTTTACTATTAGCTTTCTTGACCCTTTGCTATAGCCGGAAGTAATTGTCACAACATACATCCCGGGGGCCAAATCACCCAGGCTTATCCACAGAGAGGCAAGAGACTGGTTCAGTATCCTTTTCACGGTCGATCCTCCGAGGCTTGTAATAGTAACATCATAGGTCCCGGTCTCTCCGCGGAACTCAAGCAGGGTTCTGTCTGAAGCCGGGTTTGGATAGAGAGAGAAAGCCAGGGGAAGAACTTCGGGTGTAACTGTAAGTGATGCAAGCGGCTGCTGGAAACCCGGTCTCATTGAAGCAGTGCCGTTTCCGGCAAGGAATGCCGATGAAGCCTGGCCTATTGTCTGGCGCACTGTAAGTCCGCTTTCGGTGACCGAAGAGCCCATGGAGCTTATCGAGGAGCGCATGATGCTCTGGCCTGTGAGTATCGGGCTCACTGCTGCCAGCATCAGCATAATAAACGAAATTCTGTTTTTTTTCAGCCTCATAATCCTGTGATTTGTGTAATCTGAAATCATCAACCTCACGTAATCAAGACAAGACAGTTGATTCGGATGGTTGCATTACGTTCGTCAAAAAGACAGGAGAATATTCAGGAATCCCTCAATAAGAGTAAGCTCCATTTCACATTACAAATCAAACAGTTCTGAAGGAAAGACAAGCGAAGATTACTTTCATACAGAAATCCATACTATTCGTACAATAACTGAAACAAAATGGAAATGACTGCATATTTTACTTTATTTTTTCACATCAGTTAAACCACTTAAACCAATCTGCTATGAAAAATCTAAAATTCATTTTCAGTGTCCTGTTTCTGGCAACAGTTGCAGTATCGTGTAGTTATACTTCACTTGATCCTGATCAAATTATTAAGGAGGAAGGGAATTCAGCAATTTTAATAAGCTCTGTGACTGATTGGCAATCCGGAGATGCAGCTGACGAATGCCTTCAGGCAGGCGGATGTTCCGGGTTTTCATACAAAGTCGATGATTGGAGCGAAAATGGCATGGATGGAGAGTATTATGAAGAAAATGCAGTTATTACAATTTCAAATAGTGACGGCATAACATTTGACTGGTCGATTTCTGAAGGCTACGCTGTTTGTAAGGTGATAGTTAAAGCTAGCACTGGCGCAGTCATCTATACGTACAATGATGCAACAAGTGATTTTAATTTGCTTGGAACTTTGAATTACAATCCAAAGAATCCGGAAAGTGGTGTTGCAAATGACACAAAAGACATCAGTCACGTTACTTTCTGTTTCAAAAAGACCGATGCATGTTACAGGCAGGAGACAGCCTGGGCTAAGGGAAGCAGGTATGTTACAAAAGGCAATTGGGCCATGTATGTTCCATATGCAGGCTATGCAAAAACCGTAAATATCATTGCAGGTCAAACTATTCCAGTTGGAACAGCAACATTCTCTGCTCAAGTAAACGGCAAAGTTACTATTACTATTAACCTTACCGGTGCAATATTCTATTATGACATTGCCGATAAGTATACAAGAGCAATAAGAGTGCACGAGATACCAACAGAAGGCAAATTTCACGGATTGACATTCCCATATTCATAAAATAATGACCAA
>JALOMK010000160.1 GCA_025455505.1 Bacteroidales bacterium | reverse complement strand
AAGCCTGTTCCTGAAACCTAGGAGAAGCAGCAGGTAAAGCAAGGGGTAAAGTGACAGCAGGGCCGCAAAGGCAGCCTTCTTCTGCTGCTTATAAAGAAACAATGAACCACTGAATATCAGCACCAGAAGTATTGCCAGCATAAGGCTCCACAGGACAAGTGGCAGTATTATGAAAGAGGTGGCCTCCTTTCTTTCGGGGAATACAAGTGAAAAAAGGAACTGACCCTTGCTGCTTGAAATATGGTAAGGAGAGGCTTCCTCCGAAAGACTGAGACCTGTTCCGGAAGGGATCCTGAATTCCCTTGAGAAACCATCTGAAATTATGTCATTCTCAAACTCATAATCCGTATGGACCCTTATCAGACCCACAATTTTTTCATTCGAGGCATGAATTGTCCTCGTAATGAACCAGCCGTTCTGAAGGAAAACAATCGGTTTTACGGCAAGTGAGTCGCTGAACTGCAGCGGAACATCGAAATCATTGTCGCTCCAGTAGTTGAGCTTGTCATCGAGGTATTCGAGGATAGTAACCCCTTTCGCCACCGCCTGCCGGAGAAGATCCGATCCTGCCAGAGGCCCCTGGAGGTCGCCGGCGGCAAGAATGGGTTTCATATCATGGAGGCACTGCTCAAGGAAACGTTCCTTTTCCGCCAGTATCCTGTTGAACCTTTTAGTCCTGAAACGGTACTCAAAATCGCTGAAAAAGAACAACTCCGCTGCAAAAGCGGCAATCATAAGGAAGATTGTCAAATAAGAAAGAAGATACCTTATCCGGCGCTTATCCATTATTGAATTTGTTATTCATGGTGATAGGGATCACCCTTTATTATTGTAAAAGCCCTGTAAAGCTGTTCAAGGAACAATAATCGTACCAGCTGGTGAGGGAAGGTCATCTTCGAAAGCGAAACCCGGCTGTCGGCCCTTCCCCTGACTTCATCGGAGAACCCCCATGCGCCTCCAACAGCAAAAATTATCCTTTTCCTTGGAAGCATGAAGGTCTTTTCAAGGAAACGGGCAAATTCAACTGTCCTGTACTCCGGTCCCCTTTCATCGAGGAGTACAAAATAGTCGTCGGATGTCAGGACCTGCAGTATTTTCTCCCCCTCCCTGGCCTTCAGCTCTGAAACCGGCATGTTCTTTGTGTTCCTGATATCCGGCACAGTAATTGTTTCAAAACCGGAATAACGGCTTATCCTCCTGCTGTAGGTCTCTGCCACGGCTGATACCGAAGGATCTGTTGTCTTGCCAACCTGCAGCAGAATGATCTTCATAGGGAGAATATGGCCTTTTATGCAAAAATAGCAAATTACTCAACTGCGAGCAGCTTTGGGAATATGATATCCAAATAATGTTAAATTTGTATGTGAAAGCTGAAACTTGTTTCCAACTAATACAATCCTGAAATGAAATTCCGGTCACTGATAGTATCGGCGGTTCTCACCCTGGCAATCACTGCCGCCACAGCCCAGGAGCAGGTTAAGATCCCCGGCGGGATACCCATCGCCTTCAAGGCAGGAAATGCAGCAGAGCTTGCAAAGTATATGAATCCCACGGTTGAACTCCTTCTAATCGACAAGGAAGACTTCTACAAGAAGAATGTTGCCGAAACAATATTAAAGGATTTTTTCGCCCAGCACAGGTGCGTTGATTTCACAATCAGGCACCAGGGAGCAAAGAACGATGCCCACTACGCAATAGGGAACCTGAAAACCGAAAAGGGAGACTTCCGGGTTTACTTCCTTCTCAAAAAAGTTGGCCAGGATCTCCTGATCCATGTTATACGCATCGAAAATGACAATGCTAAATAACATCCCGCCCGAACTGCTTATCCGCTACCTTGACGAAGACATTGGCCCCGGCGATCATTCGTCACTTGCCTCAATACCGGCATGCTCCGAAGGAAAAGCAAGGCTCCTCGTCAAGGAAGAAGGAATAATTGCAGGTATTGACATTGCAGAGGAACTTTTCAGGCTTTCGGGAAACAGGGTTGAATTCGTTAAGATGATCAGCGACGGGACAAGGATAGCTCCCGGCGACATAGCCTTTACCGTGGAGGGC
The DNA here is from genome assembly GCA_025455505.1 of Bacteroidales bacterium. GTDB lineage: Bacteria > Bacteroidota > Bacteroidia > Bacteroidales > VadinHA17 > LD21. The sequence goes on along the minus strand of JALOMK010000160.1, from coordinate 3,742 downwards.
GACAAACACCAGATACTCCGCACTGAAAGGCTTGCCCTGAACATACTACAGCGCATGAGCGGCATCGCAACCCGGACAAGTGAATATGTTCAGAGACTGAGCGGTCTTAAGGCAAAAATTCTCGATACCCGGAAAACTACCCCGGGATTCAGGTATTTTGAAAAGGAAGCCGTGCGCATAGGAGGAGGCTGCAATCACAGGATGGGCCTTTATGACATGATAATGCTCAAGGACAACCATGTGGATTATGCCGGCGGTATCGAGAAAGCAATAGCCAGGACAAGGGAATACCTTAGTGCAAAAAACCTTGACCTCAGGGTGGAAATAGAGACAAGGAACATAGCCGAGATTGAAAGGGTGATAAGCTTCGGGGGAGTCGACAGGATAATGCTCGATAACTTCACGGTTGAGCAGACACGCGAGGCTGTCAGCCTCATTGCCGGCAGGTTCGAGACGGAATCTTCCGGCGGCATTACCCTTGAAACGATAAGGTCATACGCAGAATGCGGAGTAGATTACATCTCAGTGGGAGCGCTTACCCACCACATAAACAGCCTCGACCTCAGCCTGAAAGTTTACTGAGGCTTATCAGCTGCAGTGCAGGTAAAGTTTCACAAGCTTGCTTATTTCCTCGTTCCTGTTGAACAGTTTTTCGCTTAATCCCTTATCATCGAATGCCTTGAGCTTGCCGATGACACTGTCGATAACACCGGCAGGGAAGATACCGTCCTTTTCGAAATACGCCCGCCTGGCTTCCAGCGCCTCCGCCGATTCAAAGCACGATGCAGGAAGCGACTCGAGGGTCTTTTTTCTTTCAGCTCCTCCGTCGCGGAATATATTGTAATCTACATAAAGGTCATCCGCCTTTTCTGCTGCCCTGTCCATCGACAGGCCATGTTCAGCAGCCACAACTATTGCAGCGAAGAGTTTATGTATGTCAGCAGAGCCGTCTGGCGACCTGAGCTCAACAGTCTGTTTCGAGGCCATTGCAGCAAAATCTGACTTATCGGCGGGATTGGCATCCTTGATCATGTCCATTGCGCCGTTCCATCCAAGCGGAACCCTTATCAGCACCGACCTGTTCCTGTCGCCCCAGCAGATCCTTGTGGGAGCTTCCTGGTGCGGAACGAGCCGGAGATACGACGTGGGGATCGTGTTGCCGAATGCAGTGAGGGGACCGGCAAGGTCAAGGATGCCAGCCATCATCGCCCTGGCAGTTCTGCTGAGCTTCCCGTCCTCAACCATCATGTTCACCCCGTCTTTCTCGAGCATCATGTGTATGTGCATCCCGGAACCAGCCTTGCCTACTGTTATCTTCGGTGCGAAGCTGACCTGCACGCCGTAATCATCGCCCAGCATGCGGAGTATCCACTTTGCAATAAGAAGCTGGTTGACAGCCTCATCAATCTCAACGGGAAGGAATTCTATCTCATGCTGTTCATAATCTTCACCATCTTTTGTAAAGCTTCCCACCTCGCAATGCCCGTATTTTATTTTGCACCCGGCCCGTGCACAGAGTTCGAGGGCTCTAATCCTCAGTTCCTCGAATTTCGCGAAGGGTGCCGTCTGGTGATAGCCCTTCTGATCCACAAGAGGATAGAGATCGTCATGGGCCGATTTAATATAGTATTCAAGTTCGCCGAAGGCCTTGAACCTCAAACCGGTATTTGCCCTGAATCGAGTATATGCCTTGCGCAGGATATTCTCCGGGGCGCTGTCGAGAGGCTTTCCGTCGCTCCCGTAGAAAGAACACAAGATTTCAAGCGTAGGTGAAGAAGTAAACGGATTCACAAAGGCTGTCCTGTAATGAGGTATCACATAAAGGTCACTTGACCCTGACCCGATGAACGAAAAAAGACTCGATCCGTCGACCCGCTCTCCGGCAGTGAGTATCGATTCGAGATGATCGCGGCTGTAGGGCACAAAATTCAGGGCCTTTAGCCTGCCGTCGTCGCCGGTATACCTGAAATTCACCATTGAGATTCCCTTTGCCTCAACGAACCTGATGATATCCTCCCGGGTGAAATCATGCGCGGGCTTCTTCAGGAACTGAACCAGCTCATTCTGGTTAAGATGTATGTCATTGTTGTGTGCCATTGCAATTCACTGTTTAATGCCGCGAAAATTAATAAATTAACAGACCCTGTCAATTGATCTTTATCATATATTTCCCCTGAAGTCAACAGGTTTTCGGCATTTGCATTTTTTTTGTAATTTGGAGGCCACAAATAAAGATGATGAAGAGGATCATATATCTCGTCTTCCTGTTCCTGCTTACAAACTGCAACGAAAAGGAAAGCGAGGGCTACCTGACGGCAGAGAAGGCAAAGGCCTATTTCGGCAGCGTCAGGGAAATCTGCGACAAGGATGCCGGGAAACTCTGGGGGAAGAATCTTTACGGGCCCCTGATGTATGTCGACAGGACTACAAGAAAGATAACGGCAAACCAGCAGGACAACGAAGGAATTCTTAAGGAAAAGGATGGCGTCTTCACGGGCTTCTTCCCAAGGGAACAGATAATCCCCTTCGGCGCCTTCACTCTCGGCGGAACATTGTTTGCAACAGCGCCCCTGCCCCCTGAGGAGGATGAGTTCAGGATGAAATGGATGGCAGTCAGGAGCCTTTACAGGTGCTTTGCAGTAAATTCAGGTATTCCCGTATCAAGTTTCTACCTGTCAAATATGGATGAACGCGATGCCCGCCTCTGGGTAAAGCTCGAATGGAAAGCCCTGAGGAAGGCGATAGGTTCAGAAGGCGAAGCCCGCCGGATTGCAATCAGAGACGCCCTTATATTCAGGGGCTCAAACAGGGAACTTTACCCTTCAATGGTCTCCGAGGCAAACAGGTTTGAGACTAACGAGGGACTTGCAACCTTCACACATACACTTCTGTGCACAAATTCATGCGAAGAATTTCGCACAAGACTGCTCGAAAACTATGACAGGTTTTATGCGATGCCTTCCTATTCAAGATCATTCGGGTATATGACAGGAGCGCTTTATGCAACCTTGCTGCATGATTCGGGCTTTGACCTGAGGAGCATACACAGCGACAATTACGACCTCGGGTCTGCAGTCCGCATTGTCTATAACATTGATCTTCCTGAAGTATGCCGTGACGTTGCCGGCAGCATCGCACTTTCCTACAACCTCGATGCAATCAATGCAGAAGAGGAAGAAAGGCTTGCGAATATCAGGGAAAGCATACACAAACAGGTTAGCATCTTCACCGAAAAACCTGTAGTTTATCTTGAGCTTGAGAGTCCCTATTTTGACTTTGAGCAGGAAGATATTCATCCTCTCGACACCCTGGGCACGCTCTATACATCCATGAGGGTATCTGACAACTGGGGCAAACTCACCGTCAACGGCGACGGATGCCTTGTATCGTCAAACTTCAAATATGTACGAATCACGGCAAAAGGCTTCAGGGCTGACAAAAACCGCTACACGGGCGATGGCTGGCAACTGCTGCTTAACAGCGAGTGGGAGGTCATTAAGGTGGAACAGAATTATTTCGTCAGGAAGCTGATGCCCTGATACCCACTCCTGTCCGCAATCTGTACGCTGTAAGTCGTTAGTCGTTTGTCGTTCGTCGTTAGTCGTTTGCCGTAAGTCGTTTGTCGCTATCCACCCCTGCAGTCTGGCTCCTGCGCTAAAATAGCCCACCGGGCTATTTCTTAACGCTTGGCCCCGTTTGTCGTTTGTCGTTCGTCGTTTCTCCCCACACCAGGCACCCCCCC
>JALOMK010000159.1 GCA_025455505.1 Bacteroidales bacterium | reverse complement strand
AGTAGCCGCTGGTTCCCGCCTGAAAGTAATAATTGCCCAGCCAAATACCGACCCGTACTCCGAGAAATTCAGTATACCATTCGATGTGCAGCTCGACAGGTTAGCCATTGTATCATCAGGTTTTGTGACACCGGAAACCGACTGGGTGATCATGCCCGAAACAGTCGTGGACGATCCGGTTGACCTGGCGTTCGCCAATGAAAATCTCTATATCAGGATCTTAAGGAGAATCGCCCTTAGAAACCCGGGGACCTCTGTAATTGCAGGGCTTGTAACCCGAAAAGCATATCCCCGGTCTGATGAACCTCCGACCAGGAGTGCACGCATGGAAGATGAATCAGGCACCTGGTACGATTACTATAATTCTGCCCTGCGGATCGACACAGGCTCCTCAATTGAAGTATATCACAAGTCGAAACTGGTTCCCGGCATCGAAATGCAGTTCTCGAACGGTCCTGGCAGACTGGCAGCCAGGCTCCTGCCCTACCTGGGAGGAACTAAATGGGGATACGGAATCCAGGATGAAAGATCAGTGTTCACGCATCACAGCAGCGGCAGTAAAGCAGCCCCGGTAATCTGTTATGAGTCGGTTTTTGGAAGTTTTGTCGGTGATTATGTCAGGAACGGAGCTGAAGCGATATTCATTATTACAAATGACGGATGGTGGAAAAACACAGACGGATACCGTCATCATCTTTCGTATGCATCCCTTAGGGCGATTGAAACACGCAGGCCTGTGGCGCGTTCGGCCAATACAGGTGTATCATGCATTATAAATATAAAAGGAGAAAGGGAGCAAGAGCTTGAATGGTGGACTGAAGGCGTGATCAGGGGGCAGATAACTCCCGAGACAGCAATTACAACCTATGTGAAATACGGTGATTATATTATGAAACTTGCCGCCTGCATGTCTGTTCTTGTGTTTCTGGTGGCGTTTTTAATCCACCGTCGAAACCTTAAGTGATTTTTTTTTCAAATTCAATGCAACCCGGCCAATAACTTTCTGTCTTTTTTACCAGGTAAGCTTATCAGGTGGATAATCTGAACATACACATACATGAATCGCTGATTGATGACTGCAGGAAAGGCGACAGAATTGCGCAATTCAGGCTGTATAACCAATACTCAAAGGCTATGTTTAACCTGGCATACAGAATGATGAATAACCGGGAGGAAGCGGAAGACATGCTTCAGGACGCCTTTGTTGAATGCTTCAGAAACCTCGGAAGCTTCAGGTTTGAGTCAACATTCGGAGCATGGCTGAAAAGGATAGTTGTAAACAGGTGCATCAACCAGATACAGAGGAAGAAAATCGACCTTGAGCTGTGCGAGAATCTTCCGGTAACTGCCCAGGAGGATGAAGAAAATGAAGAATATGACAATACCGCAATTATAAGGGGAATTGAGAAACTGCCAGATGGATACAGGATAATACTGACACTTTACCTGCTTGAAGGATATGACCATTCCGAGATTGCACAGATATTGAAAATCAGTGAATCAACCTCAAAATCGCAGTATTCAAGAGCAAAGGAAAAATTACGGCACATGTTAAAAGGACAGGCAAAATGAGAAAACTCGAGGAACATATAAGGCAACATCGCGACGATCTTGACATCTATGAAGCGCCTTCAGGGACATGGGAAAAAGTCAGCAGGGATCTTGACAGAAGGAAACCGCTATTTCCGGTATGGCTCAGGGCAGCTGCAGTTATTGCCTTGCTGGCTGGAAGCGCTGTCATCTTTTTGAAAAGCCAGGGGCTGATAATGAACAGGGGTCTGGCTGCCTCTGAAGATTCAAGGGAAGGAAGCCCGGCAATGCTACTGAAGGAAAGTGAAATATACTATACGAACCTCCTCAACACTATGTACATCCAGGCAGAACCTATGCTTAGCGCAAACCCCGATATTGAAAAGGAATTCAGGTATGATATGGCCCAGCTCGACAGCATCTGCACCTCGATCAGGAAAGACCTTAAGGACAATGTAGACAATGCCGAGGTTGTTGAAGCGCTGATAAGGAACTACAGGATAAGGATCACAATCCTTGAAGAACTGCTGATAAGCCTCAGGGAGAGCAATAATGAAAAAGAAAAAACAGATGGCGATGAAATATAAAAGTATTGTTTATGCAATTCTTGTTGCCGCTTTTCCGGTAATCACCTGTGCCCAGGGAGTTACCGAGACAAGAAGCTTCATGAAAAGCATGCCGGTCGGCAGGGAAAGCCGGCTTGAGCTGACAAACAAGTACGGCGCAATGCATATAAGCACGTGGGACAAGGATTCAGCCTATGTAAGGGTTGAACTCAAAGGTTATGCTTCGGGAAAAGAAAAGCTTAAAAAAATGTTCGAAGGCATATCAGTCAATTTCGGTGAGGCGAAAGATCTTTATTCCGTTCGTACCGACTTCACCCAGAGCATAAGCATGATCTTCGAAAATTTCAAGGGCATGACTGGCAAGTACATTACATATGATTCGAAAGTGGAGATCAACTACTACGTGAATGTGCCGGTCTACCTGAATCTCCATGTCGACAGCAAATACGGGGACGTGTTCATGGAGGATAACAATGGCGAATCATCTGTTTCAGTTGCAAACGGCTCACTCAAGGCCGGTGCGCTTGGAAAGGGAACCTCTCTAAACCTCAGTTTCTGCGATGCATCACTGAATTCGCTTGAATCAGGAAAAGTAACTTCTTCATTTTCGGAACTTGCAGTCATTGACGCAGGGAACATCTCAATAAGCTCCGTATCGTCGCGCTACGAAATTGATAAAGGCGGAGAAATAAGGGCCAGCTCACGCCGCGATAAGTTTTTTATCGACAGGACACTGTCCTTCAGCGGGGACTCCTATTTCAGCGAGATAAGGATCGGCAGCCTTGAAAAGGAACTTGAGCTCTCAACAAAATACGGCAGCCTGAATATTGAAAATATTGCTGCAGGATTCGGCACATTTTCACTCAACTCCGGCTATACCGACGTAATTCTTGAATTCGCAAGGAACTCATCATATGAGTTCGAAATAAGGGAAACAGCCAGTTCCGTCGGGCTGCCTTCTGATAACCTCAGGAGCGAGAGAAAGACACTGAGCCAGGAGAAAAAGGAATACATGGTTTTTGGATCCGTTGGCGGCGGAAGCAGTTCATCAAGGGTAAGAATCGATGCAACACGAAGCAAGATTTATATAAGGTAATAATATTAAATAACTTAAATTATGATTAGAAAATTTACACTATTGCTGACGCTGGCCCTGTTCATCCATGCTGCTTATACATCAGCACAGCTCACAACCAGGCAGGCAGGGTTCAGGGCCGGATATAAAAGCGGGCTTTTCTACCAGGTAACGAAAGAACAGGGAAATGCAGAGATCGCTTACCAGATGCTCCTTACATTCAAGGATGACGGGGTCCAGTTCAACGGTCTGCGCATTGTCTATGAAAGATCACTCGACAACCTGTCTCCCAACCTTTTCTTCTCATGGGGTTACGGTGGACATGTTGGGTTCATGTACTCGGACAATGTAAGATTCATGGGTGAAGACTATTATTTCTACGACGAAAGATTCATACCCATCCTGGGAATCGACGGATGGGCGGCGGCAGAATACAGGATCCCCGACATCCCGCTTATAGTGAACCTTAATATAAAACCCTATGTTGAGGTAGCCATACCTGCATTCGTCAGGGTAGTTCCATGGGACTTTGCAATTTCAGTATCCTATATGTTTTAATCAATATAAATCAATATAATATGAAAAGAACAATTATTGCATCAGTTATCGGAGCTCTCCTGTGCCTCCCCCTTTCAGCACAGGAAGAGTCTGAAGGAAAAAAGGGACAGGATGACAGGGAATTCATGACTATAATGGGCAACAACAGGTCAGGAGGCATGTATGGTTCCTTTACAGTTGGATATTCTGAAATCGACAACGACCAGGCAGTCCTTTTCGGAGGCCGCTTCATGTGGGTGGCAAGCCATAGCATAGGCTTCGGATTCGGAGGAACAGGTTTTATAAATGAATATCACTATGAACCATTGGTTGGCGAGGACGTGTTTCTCACCGGAGGCTACGGGGGCCTGTACATTGAGCCGATACTTGCTCCGAAATTCCCGGTTCACCTTTCATTTCCCTGCCTCTTCGGTGCCGGCGGCATCTCCTATGTCACCAAAGATCCCGAGAACTACATTAATTTCATTGAAGATTCGGAAGCATTCCTCATAGCCGAACCAGGAGCTGAAATCGAACTCAACATAACACGCAATTTCAGGTTTGCCCTAGGAGTCACATACAGGTTTACAACTGAATTCGAAGTAGGTAACAACCAGTCACCGGTAGTTGATTCCGATGCCCTGAACGGATTCACATACATGGCAACCTTCAAGTTCGGAAGATTCTGATTGCTCATAACAAAAAGGGAGCTCCCTCTAAGATTTTTTAAGAAGAAGCTCCCTTTTTTATTATCCTTAGACCGGCACTTCAGTGCCGGTATTCAACGGTTCTCCGTAAACAACCTATAGCCTTCGTCAAGCCATTTTTTATATTCTTCAACGTCCAGGTTTGTAGGCATAGGCTTGTTGAGGGGATTGCCCTCATGATCGGTTATAACGTAAAGAGGAAGGGCGTTTGTGCCGAATCTGGTGATCTCTATGTCCTCGTTTATTTTCCCGATCGTCTTCTTCAGTTTCCCGTCAAGCTTTGATGTTATCCACTCTGCCTCATCTGCCTGTGTCCTGTCATCAACATAAAGGGCAACTATCACAAAATTCTCCCTTAGCCGCCTGAGTACTTCAGGATCGGACCACACTTTAGCCTCCATAAGCTTGCAGTTTGCACAGGCATGGCCCTTGAAATCAAGCAACACCGGTTTTCCAAGCTCCCTGGCGCATTCAAGTCCCTGCCTGTATTCAAAATACCCGCTGAGTCCGAGCGGCATTTCGAACTTGTCAGAATATTTTGGTTCGGAACACGGCGTGCCGGGCAAGAGGCTGCTGACAGCGGCAGGTGCAGCACCCGGATTTCTGGTCTCGCTTATGAGTTTCGAAAGGTTGAACTCCGATTTGGAGGTTGCCGGGAGAAAGGATGACAATGCGCTCAGAGGGGCGCCGAAGAGTCCCGGAACAAGATAAATAACAAATGAGAATACAGCTATAATAACGAAGAGCCTGAATGTACCTATGTGCTTTAGTTCGCTGTCGTGCGAAAATTTTATTTTGCCAAGGAGGTATAACCCCAGCAGAAGGAAAAGAGCTATCCATATAGCTATGAAAAGATCCCTTGAGAGAAGGCCAAGCGCATAAACCCCGTCTATTGTCATAAGGAACTTCATGCTGAAAGCGAGCATGAGGAAGCCAAGCACAACCTTTACTGAATTCAGCCAGCCCCCGGAACGGGGCAGCTTGCTCATGACTGAAGGGAAAAGGGCAAAGAATGTAAACGGCATGGCAAATGCAATTCCAAATCCAAGCATCCCGAGAGTGGGACGAAGCACGTCACCCGTGGCCGCTTCAACAAGGAGAGCTCCTACTATAGGACCGGTGCATGAGAAGGATACGATGACTGTTGTAAGTCCCATGAAAAACGACGCCACGATGCCCCCCTTGTCAACCCTTGAATCAGCTCCCGATACCCAGCTGTTGGGCAAAACTATCTCAAAAGCCCCGAAAAATGAGGAGGCAAAAATCACGAACAGGAGGAAGAATATTGTATTGGGAATCCAGTGTGTGCTTAGTGCATTTGCAAATCCGGCACCGGCACTTGTTAGTGACACAATTATTCCGAGCATTGAATATATAACCACTATTGATATG
>JALOMK010000158.1 GCA_025455505.1 Bacteroidales bacterium | reverse complement strand
ACTTTATTTACTATCTGCCAAATCATTAAAATAAACTTCAGTATTATTGTTACATTCAGGACCCACAAAGCATTCGTTAAATTAGTTTACAACATTTACAGGATTTCCGGATACAAACGACAGCAGGTTCGTGAATGCGATTTCAATCAGTCTTTCCCTGGCGGCCTTCGGCGCCCATGCAATATGAGGTGTTATTATGCAGTTTTTTGCCTTCAGGAGCGGGTTGTCATGATCAGCAGGTTCTGTTGAAAGCACATCAAGTGCAGCGGCTCCAACCTTTCCGGAATCAAGTGCAGAAAACAGATCTTGCTCGTTCACCAGAGGCCCTCGCGCTGTGTTAATAATCAGAATACCGGCTTTCATTTTACCTATTGTATTGCTGTTTATAAGTCCCCTTGTTTCCTCGGTAAGGGGGCAGTGGAGACTGATAATGTCCGATTCCCTCAATAAGGTGTCAAGGTCGGCATATCTGCAACTATTATTCTCGAGGGAATAATCAGGCGATCTGTCGAATGCAAGCACTTTCATCCCGAATGCCACAGCTATTGAAGATACAGCCTGTCCTATCCTTCCGAATCCGATTATTCCAAAAGTTTTGCCTGCAAGTTCAAGGAGAGGGTAATTCCAGAAACAGAAGTCCTCTGACCTCGACCAGTCGCCCCGGAAAACGGCATCGCTGTGGGCCCCGGCATGGTGACAGAGCTCAAGCAGCAACGCAAAGGTGAACTGTGCAACTGACATTGTACTGTAGGCAGGTATATTTGTTACTGCAATTCCCGCCCTTCGTGCTGCCGCGGTATCAACAACATTGAAGCCTGTAGCCAGGACGCCGATGTACCTCACCTTAAGCATTCGCATGATTATGGCTTCTGTAAGCCCGGTTTTGTTTGTCAGAACAATATCTGCATCACCTATCCTTTCAAGGATTATCCCGGCAGAATCCGGAGTCCTGTCATATACTTCAAGACTTCCTACCTGCAGGAACATATCCCAGCTCAGATCACCAGGATTGCATGTATAGCCATCGAGCACAACTATTTTATATTTGTCCATGGAATCGTTACAGGGTTTAAATATATTCTAACGTAAGGCATTGCTTTTAATTATTTCAATTGCAGCATCATATTTTTCCGAGACAAGCCTCATTGACTTTTTTAATTTGCTGACAGCCCCGGGATAGTCATTGTATATTTCCATCAGCCTCCCGGAGATCATGCTCCCCGTACTGTCATCGATCTCAAATCAAAAATCCAGTCATCGAAACCGAGGTCGTAGTACATCTGCCCCTTGATTGTATCCTCGGGCTGGCGGAGGTAGATCATGGGTGTCGAATTGGCAGCGGCAATTATCGGAGAGTGGCATTCAAAGCTTATTACAGAGTGAGCCCTCCTGTAAACGGAGGCTGCTTCATCAGGGAGACAGTACCCGCGTTTGAGAACGAAAGGTTTCACATCAGCGGGAAGCGGATCGATAAGGAGTTCGTCCATTATGTCGACCTGGTAGGTCATTTCAGGACAAACGAGTACCTTGTTTCCTTTATTTCTGACCCATGCAATCATGGCTTCACGCATTTTCGCATGATCAGCTTCCTTGTATTTCATGTTTGTCTCCTCCACGAGTCTGATCCGCTTCTCATCCCAGCCGTTGTTGTTCGGATTGAAAAGGTGGTAAGGAGTATAGCGCAGGCGCGGCACCACACAGATGAATTTTTTGTCTTCCAGTCCCCTTTCTCCAAGGAAACGAAGGGCCTTTTCATCGTCATGTATATCCAGGAAGAAGGTGGCGTCGGGGGCAAAGGCAATGTGTGATCCGGTGATGCCTGCCTTTTTAAGATGGTTAATTGATATAGTTTCGCGCGTGAAAATGAATGATGCTTTTCTAAGCAGGTCAAGGTGATACTCACCCGGATTCTGAAGAGTGACGCCGAAAACGCCAAAGGGTCTGGCTGTATTTTTAACCCAGCAGGCGAGATTATCGGCCCCGACAAGCGAAGGCCCGGAACCATGTATCATGAGGTCTGCTTCCCGCATGGCGAAGTTCACTTCACTGCTGTCAGTGCTTTTGTCAGCGCTAACATCGCCATATATAACCTTTACCGCCGGGAAATTCCTGGCCAGCAGGTCCCCGACAATCTCGCTTTTGCTCCTCTTCCAGAGGATAAGTCTTGCTTCCGGCAGGTAAGTCTGCAAAATATTAAGCAGTCCGGGAGTGTGGGCGATGTCGCCGATATTGACATCCTGCCAGCCTGAGACAACCAGGATCACAGGCTTTTTACTGAAGATGGTTTTCACCGGTTCAATTCCTGGCCTGAGAAAAGCACTCAGGAAAGAAAATCCTGAATATCTGATAAAGTCGCGTCTTAGCATGAGTATTAAAATTTGAACCAGGGATAAAAGTTAAAGATAGAAACTTAATATATTCTCCCGGTCATTCTTAAATAATCGGACAACTATATGAAAATTGAAAAACAAAGTATATTTTTGCGTCTCGATTTTTCGGGGTGTAGCGCAGCCCGGTTAGCGCATCTGGTTTGGGACCAGAGGGCCGCAGGTTCGAATCCTGCCACCCCGACAAAAGAAAAAGCCCTGTCGACAAAGCGACAGGGTTTTGTTTTTATGAGCGTTGAAAGCTTGCTTTCATGAGCGAAAGAAAACAAAACCCGCAGCCATCCGCCGGTTGGCGGATGGCAGTTAACAGGATTTCTACTTGCAGTCTTTCATATACCATCAATTTCTACATACTGAGGTAAGGCCTTTTCTCTGAACTTTTTCTCTAAACTAATGTTATATACAATAAGACCTTTTTGTCTTTTTATGAGAAATTTTATACTTTTGCTTCAAAACTGCTAAATCAAAACATAATTGAATTATAAAATGGAAAACACAGACATCCTTAAAACAACACTGGGTGAAATAGTAGCTGAAGACTTCAGAAGAGCGCCCATATTCAGCGAAGCAGGACTCGATTTCTGTTGCGGCGGAAAAAAAACCCTCAACCAGGCATGCTTCGAAAAATCAGTCGATCCGGGACTGATCCTGGCACGCCTCAACGAACTTCAGTCAGTGCCGCAAGCACCCGGGCAGAATTTCAACGAGTGGCCCCTTGGTTTCCTGACTGATTTTATTGTCAATACACATCATAAGTATGTAACAAAGGCCCTGCCCGACCTCGAAGCATATACGGCAAAGATAGCCGACGTTCACGGCAGCCATCACCCTGAACTGAAAGAGGTTGCCAGCCTTTTCCGGCAGGTCGCCGCCGAACTGCGCCAGCACATGAAGAAAGAAGAGGAGGTCCTCTTCCCTGCTATAAAGGAAGCATCCGTTAATGGTTCAGAATCCGCGCGTAACCTTATTGCATCAGAAATATCGCGAATGACGGGCGAACATGAGTTTGCCGGGGGAGCAATGGATCTGATAAACGAAAAGACAAATGGCTACTCACTTCCCGTGGACGCCTGCAATACATACCACGTAACATTCAAACTGCTCAGACAATTCGAGGATGATCTGCATATTCACGTCCACCTCGAAAACAACATACTCTTCCCGAAAAGCCTTAATCTATAAAATATGAAAGCGACAACAAATCTTGAAGACGACCATGTCCACATATTGCGTCTCATCGACGTAATGGAGCAGGTCACAATGAAACCCGGGGCAAATACCGATCACCTCGAAACTATCGTCGGACTCATAAAAAACTTTGCCGACGGGCTTCATCACAACAAAGAGGAAATACTGCTTTTCCCAAAAATGGTCGAGAAAGGATTTTCATTTCACCAGGGACCGGTCGCAGTTATGATGAACGACCATGTCCAGGGCAGAGCCTTCGTAAAGGGAATGGCCGATAACATAGCTCTTCTCAAAGATGGAAACAGAGCAGCCCTTTCTGCCATTTACGAGAACATGAAAGGCTATATCGAACTCCTCAGGGCCCATATTGCCAAGGAAAACAACGTCCTCTTCAGGATGGCCGACAACGTGCTCTCAGATTCCGAACAACAAAGCCTTCTCGAAGAATTTGTAAAAATAAACGACAGCCCTGTCTGCGGGAAACATTTGGAAAATTGCATCGATCAGATTAACTTTCTCGACAGTATTTATCTGAAATAACTTAACTGTCACTCCTGATCCTATGTTTAAATCTGCACGGAGGCTTGCCCTCCTCATGACATCGCTTTGCCTGTTTCATGGCAATTCATTCCCACAGGTACCAGAAATTAAAACCTGGGAAGTGAGCGAAATCACCCTTGTATCATCAGTTAACGCCGATAATCCTTACGTGGCATTCCTCGGAAAGGATGCAACCCCTCTCCTGAAAATGAAGGCTAGAGGCATATCGGGCCCCTGCCTGGGGGAGGAAATCACAGTCCCCGGATTCTGGGACGGCGGCAACACCTGGAAAATTAGATTCGCCCCTCCCCTCCCCGGAACATGGAAATACGAAACTGTCTCCGGCGACAGGAAAATGAACGGGAAGAAAGGCGAAATAAAAGTCGGAGAATGGACTGAGGATGAAAAGAAGCAAAACCCCTCCAGGAGAGGCTTCATAAAAGTATCCAGCGGACCGCAAAGGCCGGGGAGGTATTTCACTTATTCCGACGGCACTCCCTTCCTCTGGATAGCGGATACATGGTGGGACTGGACCAACAGCAGGATCAGATTCGAATCATTCAAAATGCTTGCAGACACGAGGGCTGAACAAGGCTACTCAATAGGGCAGCTTTTCTTTGCAGGCAACGGCTGGGGCAGGGAGAGTTCCCTTCTCGATCCTTCCTATACTATTCCGAAACTTGACCAGATCAGGAAAGTGGAGAAAATGATTGAATATGCAAATTCAAAAGGGCTGACTGTATGGATTCACCCCTGGTGGAGCCGCGAAAACATAGTAAAGAGCATTGGCGAGGAAAACATGATACGCTGGTGGAGGTACATAATCCACAGGCTCCAGGCCTACAATGTCATCTGGGTGCTGGGGGGTGAATACAATATGAACAATTACGGCGGATTCCCGCTTTCATTCTGGAACGACCTTGGCAATATCGTAAAATCGGTGGATCCCTATAAAAGGATACTCGGCGCCCATCCCACTCCCCCCATGTGGTCGGGAGGTGCCGATGCTCCGCAGTGGTCAACGGCCGAAGCCATACATAACCAGAAGTGGCTCGATTACAACCAGAGCCAGACCGGCCATGCGAGGTGGTGCAACGAACTTACTCCCTGGATCATAGGCAATGCCTACAGGCAGGTACCTTCAAAACCTGTCGTTGTCACGGAACCCTGGTACGAATTCATCGAAGGAAACCCGACAGCGATGGACATCAGGTTTGGCTCCTGGAGCGCCGTGATGTCAGGTGCGGCCGGTCACTCCTATGGCGGCGGCCACGTCTGGCGCGTACATCTTCCCGAGAGGCCGACAGGCATCGGCTCATGGCCCATGGATACAAGCCTTGCCACAAACACAATGCTGTATCCCGGAGCAGTGTCAGTCGGATTCATGGGAAAATATCTGCGCAAAACAGGCTGGTGGAAGCTCGAGCCTCACCCGGAGCTCGTGCTTGAAAATCCTTCTCCATACTGTCTTGCCGATCCCGGGAAGGAATACATTATCTACCTGAGGTATGGCGGCTCCGTAAAACTCGACCTGAGAAAATATCCCGCTGACGCTGTCTTCAGCTACCGCTGGACAGACCTTGTTGACGGCAAAGATTCAAAATCCGGCACTGTCAGGGGAGGGGTGATTGCAGAGTTTAATTGTCCCGAGGACTACCCCGGGACAATCAATTTCAAGGACTGGGTTATTTATATACAGGCCTCTTCCAGTCTTCCATAGGCTCATGTTTGCTCATGCAGGCCCAGTATATGCCCCTCTTTTGTATCTCGAGGGCCTGGGGCACCTTGAAATCTGCTGCGACATGACCGAGTGATGAGTAGAAAACCCTTCCCTTGCCATAGGCCTTCTTCCACACGACAGGCATAACGTTGCCTCCTATCCAGGATGCGGCCTTATCAGTGAATGTTGTGGTTGCAAGTACCTTGACATTCGGGTCGACATGCATGAAGTACTGCTCCGACTTCATGTCAAAGTCTTCGAGTCCCTTCGTCACCGGGTCTTTCCTGTCGGTGATGTTGACCCTGTAGTCGATAACTCCTCCCGGGTGGGCAACCCATTGACCGCCTATCATAAACTGGTATTCGGTGTTGTTCCTGAATGAATCACCTGTCCCGCCATGCCAGCCTGCTATTCCGGTTCCATCCTTTACAGCGGCAAGAAGGGCTTTTTCCTGGGGACCAGTAATCGTTCCCATCGTCCACGACTGGATTATAAGGTCAAAACTCTTCAGATCGTTATTCACATAAGCATCAAGAGTATCTGATACTGTCAGCTGAGCTCCCTCAGACTCTATCCAGGGCACAAAAATATCGCGGCATTTATCTGGTTCATGTCCCATCCAGCCCCCCCACACATACAGCACCTTCTTCCCTGCAAGAGGTGAGGCCGAAGCCACGGAGCGTCCGTAAACAGACGGCAAAATTATCATCGAAGCAGCCGCAGCCGCGCCCTTTGTAAGAAAATCCCTGCGTGTTATCATAGTTAAAAGATTTGATCTGAAGATAATGATATTTGGAATAGGCTGGTACCTCCTGGCAGGATTTGATTAAAATTTTCCTTCAAAGAACAGGTAAATCCCGGAAGTTATCAGAAACTATAGCCCTAAGCCATAAGAAGTTCAACCCCGGCCATGCTGAATTCTTCCCTGTACTTTGGATCCATGTCTAAGTCGGTAGCTATCCTCTTTATATCCTGCAGCGAGCAGATTGAAGTCAGCCCGGTTTTGCCGAACTTCGAGGAGTCTGTTACGATAGTCACATCCTTCGAGCGTTGGATTATGTGAGTCGATATCTCAGCCCTGAAAAGGTCCTTCAGCATGAATCCCGATTCGCTTGTATATCCATCTATCCCGATAAAGGCTTTATCGACAGTGACCTGGTCGAGGCATAACTTTGCAATCTTTCCTACAATGCTCTCACTCGAAGGCTGGTACAG
>JALOMK010000157.1 GCA_025455505.1 Bacteroidales bacterium | reverse complement strand
ATGAGGAGAAGAATACTCCGCTTGAGAGCTTTTACGACGGGTATGTTGTGAATGAGATTATGGATGCCTGTTACCGGTCGGCGAAATCGAAGAAGTGGGAGCCGGTCGATCTGAAGGTCTGGCGTGGGAGGAGTAATGTTGAGCCTATTGCGCAGGTACGGGAGTACGATCAGGATCATATTTTTGTTAAGGAGGAGATACTTCCGGACGGGACGGTCAAGCTTATCCTGAAGGAGAAGAAGAGCGGGAAAATTGTACAGAGGGTTAAATAAACGTTATGCGGGAATGGATAAGAGAACATTTATTAAAAATACGGGAATTATGGGTTTAGGATCAATGATAAGCCTCGATAATCTTGAAGAGATGATACAGTCAGTTTCATCTCTCTCACCATCAGAACTGGCAATAGATGAGGATTTCTGGCTTACTGTCAGGAAGGGGTACAGAATAAATCCCGATTATATAAACCTTGAAAACGGTTATTACAATTTCCTGCCTGAGCCGGTGCTCGAAAAATTCATTCAGCATGTGAGGGATGTCAACCTGCAGGGCTCATATTATATGCGGACAGTGCAGTTTGAAAATAAAAAAGCAATGGCTGCGAAACTGGCAGAACTTGCCGGCTGCAATACGGATGAGCTTATAATTACAAGGAACACAACCGAATCGCTCGACATGATCATCGCCGGGCTCGACTGGAAGGCTGGCGATGAGGCAGTAATGGCTGAACAGGATTACCCAGCAATGCTCGACATGTTCAGGCAGGTCTCGAAACGGCACGGAGTAATTAACAAAGTTGTTTCAGTGCCCAACCATCCCCGCTCCGATGAAGAGATAGTTGATATGTATGCTTCAGCAATAACTGCAAGAACAAAGCTTCTGATGGTATGTCACATGATAAATATTACCGGACAGATACTGCCTGTAAGGAAAATCTGCGACATGGCGCATGAAAAAGGAGTTCATGTTATGGTTGACGGGGCCCATGCCCTTGCTCATTTCAGGTTCGCGATAAGAGACCTCAACTGTGATTATTATGGAAGCAGCCTGCACAAATGGCTGAGCGTTCCTCTCGGCGCCGGGCTGTTGTATGTACGCAAAGACAGGATTGCAGGAATATGGCCCCTGATTGCAGAAGGAGAAAGGGCTGCAGATGACATCTCAAGGCTGAACCACATAGGAACCCATCCCGTACATACTGACCTCACAATATCCGACTCGATCGATTTCTATAATACATTAGGCGCAGAAAGGAAGGAGGAGAGACTGAGGTATCTTCAGAATTACTGGACATCGCGGGTGAGGGATCTTCCCGGGGTGATAATCAATACACCTGCGGATCCTGCCCGTTCGTGCGGTATTGCCAATGTCGGGATAAAAGAAATGAAACCTTCTGAACTAGGCGATATCCTATTTAAGAAATATAAGATTTATTCGGCCCCGATCGACGGGGCGGGCGTACACGGCTGCCGCATAACTCCGAATGTTTATACAAGCACTGCAGAGCTCGATGTTCTCGTGAATGCCCTTAAATCGCTTTGACGCCGGGTACAATATAACAATACAGCAGTTCTCAGATAACAATGCCGACGGGGCAGTGATCCGATCCCGTTATGTCTTCCCTGATGAATGCGTCTTTTATGGCCGGGAGGAATGATTCGCTTACAAGGAAATAATCGATTCTCCAGCCTATGTTCTTCGTACGGGCACCGGCCCTGTAGCTCCACCAGGAGTACCTGTCCCTTGCATCGGGATACAGACGGCGGAATGTATCGGCAAATCCCCCGGAAGTGAGCTTATCCATGCCGTCGATCTCCTCCTGCATGTAGCCCGCAGCCTTGTTGTAATTCTCCTTCGGCCGCGCCAGGTCTACACTCTTGTGTGCAACGTTCAGATCGCCGCACACGACCACTGGTTTTGTCTTTTCAAGTTCTTTCAGATACGAAAAGAATGCATTGTCCCATTCCTGCCTGTAGCCAAGCCTCAGCAGCTCGGCTCCTGAATTCGGGACATAGACATTAACAAGAAAGAATTTGTCAAAATCGGCGCAAAGCACCCGTCCCTCCGTATCATGAACTGCATTTCCGATACCCGTGGAGATGCCCAGGGGTGCTATCCTCGTGAGTATTGCAGTTCCTGAATAACCTGGTCTCTCAGCCGGGTATGAGTAGATATGGTAGCCTTCCAGAGGTTTCAGAGCCTCGGCAGCCTGTTCCTTATTTGCCTTTATCTCCTGGAGACACAGGACGTCTGCGCCGAGTTCCTCAACATCGGCAAAGAATGATTTTTTTGCTATTGCACGGATGCCATTTACATTCCAGGATACTATTTTCATGTTAATGTCGTAATTTGTTACTTGCCCTTCTGCCTTATAGAACAAACATATGAAGTTAATGTTAAAATCAATGCCGGCCTATTACAGTTTATTCAATACGAAACCAGTCGAATTCGTTATAACCTCGTTTCGCGGAAATGAATTAAATTGTGTCTCTTAATTCAGATTTAAAAAGGGATCTTCGGATGCGGCACCTTTATCTGATTTGGCAAAACCAACAGCAGGGGAGTAGTCATGAAAAATAACAACACTGCAAAAGCAGTAAAAGAGGATGCTAACAAAAACACATGAACCTATGAGGAAGACCGGTATGTTTGAAGTGAAATTATCAATACTTGTTTCGGCAGTGCTTGTCTTTGCATCCTGTTCAGACGATGCCATTGACAGGAACAAGGCGGGACAGACAGTCCATCTCGACAAGCCGTTCATGCAGGACTACAGCATCAAATTCTTCACCGCCGATACATCTGCCCGCCTGCTTAAGGCATTTTGCGACAGGAACGGCTATGTCCAGGTTCTTGGCGACAAGGGACTGTTGAGACCCCGTGGCGGGGAATTCCTCTTTCCGGGAACCCTCGTTCCCGACAGGCAGTACAGGCCTGTTGCCGACATGATGATCACAGGACTTGAACTTCATGAAAATCAATTTGTTTATGGAAGTCCCGGAGCTCTGTTGTCAAATGCCTGGGCCGGCAGGCTGTGGATTAATCACGGAATCAATGAGTGCAGGATAATAGAAGGCGGAAACAATTTCAGCTTCATGGTCTCCGACGGAAGAAGAGTTGTATTCATCCGCGACAGTACCGTGGCATGGGAGAGAGATCTGCGCAGCGTAACTGACATTGTTTTCGACAGTGGCAATAACAAGTTCTGGGTTCTCGCCGAAGGTAAGCTTATGAGGTTCGATCCCGAAGACAGGTCATTGGAGAATGTAAGCACAGGGCAAATTATTACATGTATCGCCATCCTGGAAAAAGAGTTAATCGCCGGCACAGACGGCGGATATATCAGGCTGATTTCAAATACAGGAAAGGAAGCGTCAGGACTTATTTCAGCAATGCCGGTACCCTCCATGACCGTTATAAATGAAATTGACGGTAACCTGTGGTTCGGCTCCGGAAAGGGAGCAATGATGCTTCGTCCCGACGGCAGGTTCAACTACTACGCCTCAGAGCGCTGGCTGCCATCAGATTCGGTGATTCACATATCGGAAGGTCCCGGGAACTCCGTGCTGGTACTCACAGACAAAGGCCTGGGGCAGATCTGCTTTAAGGAGATGACGCTTCACGACAAGGCCATGTTCTTTGAAAAGCAGGTGAGGGAAAGGCATATGCGCCACGGTTTCAATGCAACACTGTCGTCGATGAGGAATGGTGATGTTACAACAGGCAGCCTCGAAGACTCCGACAATGACGGCTTATGGACATCGATGTACCTCGCATCGCAGGCTTTCAGGTATTCCGTTACGCGTGAGGATGAGGCGCTTGAGAACGTCAGGGAATCACTCGATGCGATGGAACGGCTGTTCTCTGTAAACGGGATTCCCGGCTTTCCGTCGCGATCCTTTGAGCGGAGAGGATACAAGTACGGTGATGCTCCATGGCGCAGGGCATCCGACCCCGGCTGGGACTGGAAGTCAACAACGAGCAGCGATGAGGCGATCGGACATATTTTTGCCTATGGAGTGGTGGCTGACCTTATTGAAGAGCAATCAATAAGGGACCGGGCAGTGCTGCTGATAGATACTCTCATGTCGCACATACTTAAAAATGACCTCTACCTTGTTGACTGGGACGGCAAGCCAACCCGCTGGGGCCGATGGAACCCGGAATACGTTAACTCATTCCCGGTATCGGTGGGCGACAGGAAGCTTAATTCATCCAATATTATCGGGATGCTTCAGACCGCATATCACTTTACAGGAAAGGAAAAATACAGGGATGCGGCATTCGCCCTGATGAGGGAACACGGATACCTCGAAAACCTTGCGAGACCAATGAACGTGATCGGAATGGCTCCCGACAGCTCCGGAGAACTTAGCAGGCTTCTCTCGGAGACCTGGAACCATTCAGATGACGAAATGTATTATTGCGGCTATTGGGGCTTGTACAACTATGCCTTTAACGACACCTTAAAAAGCATATTCAGGGAGGCAATTATCGACCACTGGGAAGCGGAACGTCCCGAAAGGGAAGGACTCTGGAATATTATGACTTCATTGACCGGGATCAGCGACTTTGACCTTGATGAGGCGGTCTGGTATCTTCAGGAATATCCGCTCGACCTTGTTGAATGGGATGTAAGTAACAGCCACAGGAAAGATATAGTAACAAGGGACCCCGGTTTCAGGGAGCAGTTTACTGTTGAAGTTCTTCCCCCGGATGAGCTCCGGATAGCCCGTCACAATGCAAACAGGTTTGTGCCGGACGGAGGAGGCGGGGGAGCTTCGGAAATGAGTGCCGGCGATATCTGGCTTCTTCCGTACTGGATGGGCAGGTATTACAAAGTTATACGCGCTCCCATGGCTCCTTCGGGGGAATGAAGATTGATAGTAATAATTTAAATATAGAGGCAACATGTCGATAATTGTTAAAAAAATCCTGAAATGGTTTCTTGCAGTGCTGGCGGTATTCTGCTTTCTAATGCTTATCCCAAGGATAATATCATTAGTGCTGCCGGGATCACCGCCGGTCGGGTATCATTTTTATCTGCTTGATTACCTCGCAATAAAGGCGGGTCTTGAGGACACGATAACAAAGAAGCCAATTGTTCCGGCCGACATTGAAGTGATACCGGACGTTGAGTATAAGGTTGTTGACGGCAAATCGCTGCAGATCGACTTTTACAGGCCCCGGAATAAAGAGGGTAAACTGCCCCTGCTTGTCTTCATACATGGCGGAGGATGGAGCGGCGGCAGAAGATCGGATTATCTTGTATATCTTATTCCTTTTGCGCAGAAAGGCTATATGACAGCCACCGTTTCCTATACCCTGAAAGACAAGGGAAACTACCCTCAGTGCGTCGAAGATATTACCGATGCCCTTCAGTGGTTTTTCAATAACGGCGACAAGTACGGGTACGATCCCGGCAGGATAGCCCTGGTTGGAGGATCAGCCGGATCGCATCTTGCAATGATGGCCGGGTATGAATGGAACAATCCGGGAGTAGCCGACAGTATCGAATTCAGGCCGGAACGTCTTCGGGTTAAGGCTGTTGTCGAGATTTACGGGCCGGTGGACCTGACTACCGAATATGCGCGGAATCACGAAACTGCAACATCGTTCATCGGCCGCAGCTGGGACGAGGCTCCTGATCTTTACAGGGAGGCTTCACCCCTTACCTGGCTCGATGCAGCCGATCCCCCCACCATGATCTCGGATAACCTTGTCCCCGCCAGCCAGGCAAGAATTCTCAGGGATAAGTGCAGGGAGCTGGGAATTGAGCACGAATACTATAACCTGCCCCTCTGGCCTCACACAATGGATATTATCTTAAGGGTAAATGAATTTTCACAGCAGGCCATGACAGCTTTCTTTGAAAAACACTTATCCTGGCCTTGACTGCAGGTTAATTCCGTCGAATTCCAGTTTGCATCCGGTAACCTGAAGGTATTGACAACTCATCTTACCTCTCTTTTTCTTTGCAGTTCCATCAGGGGCCTGTACCCGATAAGAATTATA
>JALOMK010000156.1 GCA_025455505.1 Bacteroidales bacterium | reverse complement strand
CACCCCCCGAAAGCGTAACTCCTCCGCAGCTGTTCTGATAAAATGAAATGTCTTTCTCAACTTCTTCCAGGATCTCTCCGACACTTCTGTTTTCGCCGCAGACTGTTAGAGCCCGGGAAGGACAGGCATTTTCAAGTGAAGTAAAATCAGAACCTTCGGTCCGGTCGAAGTAAAGAGTCCCGTTTTCATCCAGTGTTACGGAACTGCTTGCAAGACACTCCCTGAAATCTTTGCACAATGATTTTTTGTAAAGCAGGGAAGGTCCGAATGACTGGCTCTCGGGATTGCAGCACCAGAGGCAGCTCAGTGGACAGCCTTTGTAGAAAATGACCGTTCTTATCCCGCTCCCGTCGTGTGTTGAATATCGTTGAATGTTGAATATCATACCTGATCAAAGATATGATACTTTTACGTATAAAACAAATTTTAGTTTCTTATGAAAGCTATTTTCATTTCATACGTAAGCAAATATTATCTGGCAGATCTTGCAAGGACGCCCCTCACCACATACCTCACGCCGTAAGCCGTTAACCGTTTTGCCCCCATGCCCTCAGCCTTTATTCCTTCGTTTTCATGGGTATTATGAATACAGGTTTCGACGTGTTATGCAGGACCTTTTCCGAAACGCTTCCCATAAGTATCTCTTCGAACCAGCGCCTGCTGTGCGTACCCATAACTATCATCGAGACGTTGTTTTCATCGGCGCACTTAAGTATCACTGAGGGTATGTCTCCTTCCTCGACAAGAACGCTTATTTTCTCATCCGACAGATGGTCCTTCAGGTTCTCTAGAAACTGCTCCGATGTCTTCCGGGCCCAGTCGAGGCTCTCCTGCTTCAGGGGATTAATATCCATGTAGCCCCCGAAACCGGTTATTGGAGAATAATCGAGCGGAGTGTACTGGATGTCATTAGCCACTACGTGCAAGAGGATAACCTTTGAATTCATCGCCGTTGCAAGTTCATAGCCCATTTTCGCTACCTTCCGGGCAGAAGGGTCATAATCGACAGCAATAAGTACCTTCTTCATGGCTGTTGGATATTGATAAGCTAAGTTAGCAAATTACCATAACATATCATAATGAATAACAATGACCGTCCTGCTTAAGTTCATGGATGCCGGCAGCCAGATCTAAAACCTGACACAACCATTTGCGATCCTGTTTAGCAATTATCCGGTGACGGAAGTTCCTTACTTGCTGCCGCCTGTCTTGAAATCGGAAGTCCTGTGAAATGTGAGCGATGGAAAACCCTCTGCAGCAAGCTTGAGCATCCAGTCGCTCTCAGCCAGGAAAACAGGGTTGTCTTCCTTGTCATATGCTATCGCTCCCGATTTCCTTGCGATGAATCTTTCAAGCTCTTTCTTATCAGTGGTTGTAATCCAGCATGCCTTCACGTAGGGCAGATGCGAAAAGCTGCATCGTGCGCCATATTCATGTTCAAGCCTGAACCTTATAACCTCATACTGAAGTTCGCCCACAGTGCCGATTATCTTCCTGTTGCCAGGCTGCTGAACAAAGAGCTGTGCCACACCCTCATCCGTCATCTGCCTCACCCCCTTCTCGAGCTGCTTCGTCTTCATCGGATCGAGGTTCACAACTTCCTTGAGTATCTCCGGCGAAAAGCTTGGTATTCCCTCGAAGTGCAGGTCCTCGCCTTCTGTGAGCGTGTCTCCTATCTTGAAATTCCCATTATCGTACAAGCCCACCACATCACCGGGAAATGCTTCCTCCACTATGCTCTTGCTGTTTGCCATGAAGCTCGCAGGAGATGTGAACCGAAGCTTCTTTCCCGAGCGCACGTGATAATAGAACTTATTTCTCTCAAACCTGCCCGAACATATCCTCATAAAGGCAATCCTGTCGCGGTGGTTGGGATCGAGGTTTGCGTGTATTTTGAAAACGAAACCTGTCAGCTTTGCTTCGGCAGGTTCGACAACCCTGCCGGAGGCCTTGACATTCCCGGGACATGGTGCTATGCCGAGAAATGTCTCAAGCAGCTCGAGAACCCCGAAATTGTTAAGTGCGCTTCCGAAGAACAGCGGTGCCAGGTACCCCTCGCGGTATAGCGGAAGATTAAAAGGCTCGTACATTTCGTTGACGAACTCCACATCCTCCCAGAGCTTTGTAAGATTTTCTATCCCGACATGCTCCTCAAGCCGGGGATCGTGAATGTCTTTAGTACTGAGAAGGCTTTCCGACACTTCAGTTTTGTCAGGAGCAAATATCTGGACTTCCTTTTTCTGTATGTTATAAACTCCCCCGAACTTCCTGCCGCTGCCCAGTGGCCATGTATACGGACAAACAGCTATGCTCAGCTCGCGCTCAAGCTCATCAAGAAGGTCAACAGGAGGAATCCCTTCCCTGTCCATCTTGTTGATGAACACCATCACAGGAGTGTTACGCATCCTGCAAACCTCCATCAGCTTCCTCGTCTGCTCCTCAACTCCCTTAACACTGTCCACTACAAGTATGACACTGTCGACGGCAGTGAGCGTCCTGTATGTATCTTCAGCAAAGTCCTTGTGGCCGGGTGTGTCAAGAATGTTAACCCGTATGCCGTTGTAATCGAAAGCCATCACGGAGGTAGACACCGATATGCCTCTCTGCTTCTCAATCTCCATGAAGTCCGACGTCGTGCTCTTCCTTATCTTGTTGCTCCTCACCGCCCCGGCTGTCTGAATGGCACCCCCGAAAAGCAGCAGCTTCTCGGTAAGTGTTGTCTTGCCTGCATCGGGATGACTGATTATTGCAAAAGTCCTCCTCTTCCTGATTTCGTCCCTGAGCTCCATAATTTAAGGCTGCAAAAGTAACAAAAAATGATTATCCGAAACACAGCCGGCGATATGCCTAATAAGTTATTTTTGCAGAAATCAGAAACTTAATACTATGAAGCACCTGCGACTTTCCCTTCTTGCACTTGCAACTATTTTCATCTCCTCCGGCCTCCGGGGACAGGATACTGACAAATTCGAACCATTTTTCATTATCCAGGTCACCGATCCCCAGTTCGGAATGAACGATGGTGAAAATGACTTCGCTTACGAGACTGCCCGTCTCGAGAAGGCTGTCGCCGCAATAAACCGCCTCAGGCCCGATTTCGTTGTTTTCACCGGAGACCTCGTAAACACAAAGGGGAACAGGTCGCAGGTAGCTGAATTCAAAAGGATAACCTCACTTATTGACAGTAAGATAAAGCTATTGTACCTCCCCGGCAACCATGATATAGGAGCAGAGCCTCAGCAATCCGACATCGACGCCTTTATAGCAGACTATGGCCACGACAGATGGGCTTTCAGTCAAAAGGGAAGCACCTTCATAGGGATAAATTCGCAGCTGCTCAAGTCAGAAAATGCTGCTGCCGAAGAAACCCAGTTTTCCTGGCTCAGCACTGAGCTCGCCAAATCGGCCGGGTCAAACCAGGTGCTCGTCTTCAGCCATTATCCGTTCTTCATAAAGCTGCCGTGGGAACCTGAGACCTATTCAAACATAGGGCTTCAGAAACGTAAAAAGTACTTCAGCCTCTTCAGCGAAAATGGTGTGGATGCTGTTTTCGCAGGACACCTGCATAATAACAGCGAGGCTAAACAGGACGACATCGAAATGATTACAACAAGCGCTGTCGGGAAACCACTCGGCAACGCCCCATCGGGAATCAGGGTGATAAAGATCATGCCGGGAAAGACGGAGAGTGTTTATTATGGTCTTGATGAGATTCCCGAAATTATTACATTTGCAGCAGAAAATAAATAAAAAATGAAGAAACAGGCATTCATAATCATAGCAGTTATCTTACTGGCTTCGTGCAAGGGACGCAATTCGGGTCCGCTCGTTAAGGATTCCTTCGAACAGGCAGCGGAAGAAGCCCCTGTAATGCAGGGACAGAAATCAACAGGCCCGGCAAAGCCTGAAAAAATATCCGAGAGCATTAGCCCCTGCACCGGCTGCATCACGCTTGCGAACCTTCTTTCAGACAAGAAGAATTACAAGGGCCAGACTGTAAGTGTCACCGGAAGGGTTGTAAAATTCAATGCGGAGATAATGGGAAAAAACTGGGTGCACATCCAGGACGGTACAGAGGCCGATGGTGATTATGACCTCACTGTAACAACAATGCAGACAGTGACTGTAGGCGAAGTTGTTACTTTCACCGGGACAATAAGCCTTAACAAGGATTTCGGGTACGGCTATAAGTACGACATCCTGATGGAGGATGCAACTCTTGCCGTGAAGGAGCCGTCGGCAGGACCAATGTAATATTATCAGATTCCTGAAGCCGGCATTTAAGGCTGATCCAGGAACATGTCATTCTATAACGACTTCTTCAGCTTTTTATCGTAGGGCATATATTCACTGATTGCCGCAGATCCGTACCAGCGGTAGAAATCAACTTCAAATATCCTTTCTTTGACAGTGGGATCAGTCTTGACTAATTCCTTTGCTTCTTCAACGGTTGGAACATTGAAAATGAAGAGGCCCCTCCAGGAGCTTTCGTTTGTGTCAAAGGGACCGGCAAGCACTAGTTTTCCTGCTTCAGCCAGCCTGTCCATGTTCGAGAAGTGTCCGCGGAAAAGGCTGTCGCGCCTTGCACCGGCCGGCACATTGTTCGGTCCTGTTCGGAGTATCACAAGCACATACATCTTCATTCCTCTCTCATCGGCGCCAAGCTTTCTCACCAGCGTTGAATCATAATCGGGATTGGGTTTCTGTCCGGAAGTCCCGGCCCAGGCCGAGGATAATAAAACAAGTATTAAAAAAATCCTTATAAAACCTCTCATAGCTTATTTTTTATAACGGTTTTCGTAAAGATCTATCCATTGACTTGCCGACATTTTGGACGCGAGTTCCCCGAACAGACTATAAGGTATGTCAGCAATTTTCTTAAGCCTTATGCATCCCCTTCCCATATCGAGCTTTGTTTTGCACCTGGCCGAATACTCCTTTGTGAACCAGTCAAGAAGCCCTTCCTCTGCGCTTATAGCCATATGGTAAACAGCTATGTAATTTTTCTGAGAGGCAATATTTATGAAAGGCAGTGGAAGTTTCGGCGTGGTGTGATATCCGGGGGGATATAATGAATGAGGTACAACATAGCCTATCATACCATAGCTCATCTCTTCCCTGAATCCTTCGGGGAGGTTTGAACTTATTTCTTTTCTCAGCCTTATTACAGCTTCTTTCCTTTCTTCAGGAAGTTCGGCTATGTAAGCTTCAACGGTAAGGGCTTTGCTCTGCATGTTTGTCTGAATAAATTGCTAACCCATAAACATCCTTCATCCCAATTTGTTCACCGGATTTGCCCTGACCCCTGCGCTCTGCGCCTTTGTGCCTTGAATCCTTGACGCCTTGAATAACCCACCCCAGCCCCTCCCAGGAGGGGATTAAAACCGTTTTACCGTTTGCCGTTAGTCGTTCGCCTTTTATCGTTAGTCTTTTTATTATCTTTAACCAACCTAGTATAAAGTTATAATCAGAAGACATGAAATTTGCCAGGCTACTTCCCTCAGCCCTTCTCCTGGTCCTGTCCTGCAGCTCACCACGCAACGACTGCAGCGAAGCAATAGGCAGGATAGGAAACCACCTCGCAGCCGGAAACCTCGAAGGGGCCTCGGCACTAGCTGATTCCATCCTTGCCCTTTCCCACTGTGATTCAACTCTCCTTGCACGCGCCGACTCCCTGAAGCAAATAGCTGAACGAATAGCACTCGACTTTGCACTCGACGAAACAGCCGTCACAGCCAGGCTCAGGCAGCGCCTCGGTGAATTCAGCCCGGAGCAGAAGGATAAATGGGAACGCGACGGGCTCCTTGAATACAGGATGCTGAACGGCAGGAAGATG
>JALOMK010000155.1 GCA_025455505.1 Bacteroidales bacterium | reverse complement strand
AAGGGCCGGTGTGCCTAGAGCTCTCAACCAGGAGGAACTCAGGGTTGAAGCTGAACACCACGGACTTAGAGGACAAAGCTATCCTGACGTTCTTTCAGCTTTCAGCGCGGCAAGGGCTGCTGCCTCGGCAGATGATATCGTCTTCATTGGCGGCAGCACTTTTGTTGTTGCAGAGGTTCTGTAAGGGTTATTTCCGGTGATGACTCACGGTTTTGTGAAGTGGCACAC
This sequence comes from Bacteroidales bacterium, assembly GCA_025455505.1. Classification (GTDB taxonomy): domain Bacteria; phylum Bacteroidota; class Bacteroidia; order Bacteroidales; family VadinHA17; genus LD21. The sequence continues at coordinate 5,618 of JALOMK010000155.1, read as the reverse complement.
TCATAAGATCATCTATGCTCATACTTGTAGATTTTTGTTTTAACTTTGGAGAAAGGACTTATATGAGGACACTTACTCCGCTTCTGTGCTGTTTCATGCTTGCAGTTTCTGCAGCTGCACAGGTAAAGGAAAGGTTTACAATACTTCACACAAATGATCTCCATTCCCGGCTTACAGGTTTTGCACCCGAATCATCGTATTCTCCGCTCAGCCTGAATGATGACAATACACGCGGAGGTTTTGCCCGTATCGCGTCAATTCTGAAAAATGAAAAACAGCGTGCGGGCGGAATTGCTTTCGGCATCGATGCCGGGGACTTTCTTATGGGAACACTTTTCACGCCCCTTGAACCCGAATACGGATTTCAGCTCAGACTGATGAAGGAGATGGGCTATGATATCGCCGCCCTGGGAAACCATGAGTACGATTACGGACCCGGACAGCTGGTACGGATTATCAGGCTATCAGCTGAGAAAGGCGATATCCCTTATCTCCTTGCCGGGAATGCCGGGTTCGGCGAGGAGAATAAGCCTGCCTCTGATTTCGAAGGTTTATTCAAAGATGGCCTCATTTCGAGGAAAATAATCCTGGAAAGGGAGGGTATGAAATTCGGCTTTTTTTCTGTCCTGGGCGATAATGCGGCTGAGGTAGCTCCGAATGCTGCACCGGTGAAATTCTCTGATAAGGTCAGGGCTGCCAGGAAGCTTGTAAATGAATTGAATTCAGATGGTTGTGATGTTATTATCTGTATTTCGCACTCGGGGATCACAAAAAACGCGAAAGGAGAATTCTCAGGCGAGGACTTTGAGCTTGCTGCCGGTGTTAAGGGAATAGATATTATTATTGGCGGTCACTCGCATACCCGTCTTGAAAAACCCCTGGTTGTTAACGGGGTTTCAATTGTACAGACAGGCGAATTCGGGCAGAATGTGGGTAAGGCAGTATTCAGTTATTCCAAGGGGATTGTTCAGCTTGAAAGTTATGAGCTGATACCTGTTGACGACAGGATAAAGGGCGATGAGACTGTAAATGGATTGATTGAATCTCAGAAGGTAACAGCAGGCAGGAAAATACTTGATCCGCTTGGTTATGCCTGGGACAGGATTGTTGCTGAAGCAGGATTCACACTTGAAGGAAACGACACCGGCAATCCGGCGGAGAGTAACCTTGGGCCCTTCGTGGCTGATGCGATTCACTATTATGTTAACAGCAAGAGTCCCGAAGGCAGTGATGTGTCAATGGTTGCTGCGGGAATGCTCTTCGACAGGATAGTTCCAGGGATGCAGACTGCACCGGATCTGTTCCGCGTAATGTCGCTCGGATCGGGTGATGACGGCATCCCGGGCTATGCGCTTTCACGGCTTTATGTAAGCGGGCGGGAGCTTAAGAATATACTTGAAATTCTCCTGGTGGCTTCAAAGGGACAGGCCCAGAACTACTGTTATTATTCAGGCATAAGGGTCAATTACGATCCTTCCAGGGGACTTCTCAGGAAATTAAGCAGGATCGCGATAATTCATTCCGATGGCACATTGACTGATGTTGATTTCTCAAAGAAGGAAAAGCGTCTTTATTCTGTTACAGCAAACTCCTATATGCTTCAGTTTATCGGGATAATCAAAAAATCAAGCCTCGGGCTCATAAATGTGCAGCCAAAGGACAGGAATGGCAATCCCGTAAAGGATATGAAAACCGCCGTGATTGACATGGATCCGGTAAGACCCGGCATCCAGGAAGGAAAAGAATGGATAGCCCTGATTGAATATCTGTCGTCGCTTGAAGATGTAAACGGGAACGGGATACCTGACGTACCGGGTAAGTATTCCTCCCCTCTGTCAGGCTTTACTGCAGCTGGCGGCAAATAAGCTCCGGTTCCCGGTTTCATGCTTTAAAGCAGAAAGCTGGGACCAATAACCGTTTTACCTGCTACTTCTTATTCCAGCTGCTGAAAGGATTGTCGACAACCAGTCTTGTCTTCCTGTCAGCAACTTCAAAACCTATCTGGAACATTGTCCTTGTTACAAGTTCCATCTTTTCATAGTCGAGCTTTTCAACAACATCGCCCGGAGTATGATAATCTGTATGAATGCCTGTAGAGAAAAAGAGTACCGGAATGTCCTTTTTTACGAAGTTGTAATGGTCGCTTCTCGAGAAGAGCTGCAGCGGGTGATTTCTTCCGCTCAGGCTGTAGTCGAGGACTATCGGACTCTTGCTGTCAACGGCGTTTGCTATTTCAGTAAGTTCCTTGCTCTGGTTGCCTGTTATAACAAACACTGAAAACTTGTCAGTCATTGGAGTCTCTGATGTGCTGTCGGCAGGGGTCTTTACCCTTCCTATCATATCCATATTGAGGTCGGCGACTGTTTTGTCAAGCGGGAAAAGAGGATTGTCAGTGTATGATTTGGAGCCATAAAGCCCGATCTCCTCACCGGAGACCCAGAGGAACAGGACAGACCGCAAAGGTTTTTTTCCGAGCGACTGGAAAGCCTCAGCTATTGACAGGAGACCTGCACAGCCTGAGGCATTGTCGTCGGCTCCCGTATTAATTTTCCCATTGGTGATGCCGACATGATCATAGTGCCCAGAGAAAATTACAATCTCGTTTTTAAGAAGGGGATCCCTTCCTTCAACAAAGGCTGCGACATTACTCTGAACATGATCTTTCTGTATAGATACTTCGTTGAGGCGGAGCTTTTTCCCTTCAATAACGAAGGAGTTTGATTTCAGGTTTGAATCAATCTGCTTCTGCAGTTCTGCAAGAGTGTGTCCTGTTCCTTCCAGTAGTTCATTGGCAACAGAAGCATCTACAAAGGCAATTCTGGGAAGGTTGGCCATCATCGGGTTGATGGGTTGTTTCTCACCTTTAAGGCTCATGGAAGAAGCAAGGTACCCGGCCAGACCGGGACTGGCGTCACCGAATGAACTGAAACCTGATTTGGGATCAGTAACAACGAGGATTGCTTTCGGTTTGGTCAGGATAAGTGAAGTCAGTTTCATCTGGATGTTCATCGTTGAAAGCCATGAACCTTCCTCAAACCTGCATTTTTTGCCGTCTTCCGACATAGGTGCCCGATCCATTACCAGAAGTATTTTTCCCTCGGGTTTTATATTTTCAAAATCGTTGTACTTGTATTTATCCGATTTTATTCCGTAGCCTGCAAACACAACTTCGCCGGAGAGTGACAGATCGGCAGGTCCTGTTGGCACAAGCTGGTATATAGGTTTCCTTATTGTAACGGAATCGCCATGGCCTTTGGTTATGCTTATATATGTTTTTTCCTTGTCGAACTCCTTCTTTGAAATTGTATAATACTGGTAATAACTGTTGCCATTGCCTGGCTTCAGTCCCATGAGCCTTGCCTGGGTGGCTATGTAGGCGGCAGCAAGGTCAAGGCTTTCTTCCCCGTTGGCCCTGCCCTTCATTAGTGGGGAGGCAAGGAAAGAAACGTGTGACTCAAGGTCTGAAGCAGTTATAACTTCGGCGGTAGCTGATTTTTTCTGTGCAGCGGCATCATTAGCCGTTAAGATAATAATAGTAATTCCAATTACGGCTGCAAGGTTTCTTTTCATATCTGCTGGTTTATCTGAAGAGGCCAAATTTAGTAAGATAAAATTGTTTTTTTGTATAAATTTGCGGGCTAATAAAAACCTGATGGGCGAAATAAGCATTTACTTCTGGGTAGGATTTCATGTTTTTATTTTTTTCATGCTGGCCCTCGACTTGGGGGTGTTTCATAAAAAATCACATAAAGTTCCTGTTAAGGAGGCTGTTATCTGGACAAGTGTATGGGTTACACTTTCACTGCTTTTCAACCTGCTTGTTTATTTTAAATTCGGAAGGCAGATGGCGCTTGAGTATCTTACAGGATATGTTATCGAGTATTCGTTAAGCGTCGACAATATTTTTGTATTCATACTGATATTCACATATTTCGGTGTCAGGGACGAATACCAGCACAGGGTTCTTTTCTGGGGTATTATCGGTGCCCTTGTGATGAGGGCAATCTTCATTTTCGCCGGTGTTGCACTTATAAACCGGTTCCACTGGATAGTAATAATATTCGGGGCTTTCCTTGTGATAACAGGTATCAGGATGCTGTTTCAGAAAGATTCAGGGATCGACCCTGAGAAGAATCCTGTCATCAGGTTTTTCCGGAAATTTCTCCCGGTGACCGACGACTACCACGGACAGAGTTTTTTTGTTAAGAAGAACAGGGTGCTTCATGCAACACCGCTTTTCCTCGTGCTTTTGATTATTGAGACCTCCGACCTTATCTTTGCCGTCGACAGCATACCTGCCATCCTGGCTGTAAGCAAGCATCCATTCATAGTTTACACATCGAATATTTTTGCAATTATGGGCCTCAGGTCGCTGTATTTTGCCCTTTCCGGTATTATGGGACTATTCCGCTTCCTCAAGGTGGGACTTGCATTTATTCTGACTTTTGTCGGAGTCAAAATGCTTCTGTCCTTTGTCCATATTGAGATACCGATATTGCTTTCACTCGCGATAATCATTTCGATACTTGCAATGTCTGTAGCCACATCACTAATAATCAAACCTGCAAAGGAATAAGGACGAACAGGCTCGCCAGGGCCAAAAAATAAAACCGGTCCCGCTGTCGCGGAACCGGTTTTTAGCTTGTGGGGGTTGACGGGTTCGAACCGCCGACCCTCTGCTTGTAAGGCAGATGCTCTGAACCAGCTGAGCTAAACCCCCTTGAAAGCGAGTGCAAATATAGACTACATTTTTGGTTTAACAAAAAAAACACTTAAATTTTTCAAAGATCCCGGGCGCTTGAATCATGCCTCCGGAAACGTCTGTCCCTGCAACCATTGTGCCTTGTGATAAGTCTTGTTAATATGTTGATAACACATAATAATTGACTTTACAGGGGTGGCTGAAAAATGTTACATTAGCCTCTCAGGAAAAGGAAAGTCAGGGATTGCTTCAGATGCAAATACTGTCAAATGAAATTTATCTGCCTGATGTAGTGAGGATTGCTTAATTTGAATTAATTGAACCTGATAAATATGGAGCCTAATAATCCTGGGCCCGGGTCAGCTATGGTGAACAGTTCTTGCCTGATGGGACTGTTATTCCATTGCAGGAAGCCGGGCATAACTGCTTTTTGCAGGAATGGTGGCAAGCTTAGCCTTGCCATGAGAAAAGGCATTTTCTCATTGTTGCTTCTGGCAGTATCGGCTATCGGTTATTCCCAGACCAACTATTATTCAAAATCAAGCGGGAATCTGAATGACCTTGCTACCTGGGGAACAAATACCAATGGAAGCGGGAGTTCTCCTGCTGATTTCACCACTGCAAATCAGGTCTTCAATATCAGGAATAATGCAAATCCTACGATTAGCGCTAACTGGACTGTTTCAGGCCTTAACTCGCTGATAATAATCGGGGATGGCACGAATCCATGCGCATTTACAGTATCCGGAACCCTTGTACTTACAGGATCAACCCAGATATCGGCAAATGGCGTGCTTAATATAACAAGTACAGCAGGCACTCCCTTCTCGGGTTCACTAACTGTGAATAACGATGGTACATATCTGCATGCACGGGACGGCGGAGCTATACCCACTGCCACTTGGAACCCGACTTC
>JALOMK010000154.1 GCA_025455505.1 Bacteroidales bacterium | reverse complement strand
CTTCAAAACCGAAAACGGACTTCCGGGTGCAAACGTGGTTTATACACTGGGCCAGGATAAAAGCGGATTCATATGGGTGGGCACAACCGACGGGCTGTCGAGGTTTGACGGGATCGATTTTTTCCCTGTCGCCCGGCCCGATACCACAGTATCAGGAAATCCCTCAGCATCACTTACCGACAGGTCCGGGACCCTGTGGTTCGGTTTCAGCTCTGGTGCCATCTGCTATGCCGCCGGTGGCATTTTGAGAACAGTGCTACCCGACGATTCCTCAGCCGTTTCAGAGATTCTTCAGGCCCCCGATGGCTTTATATATGCCTTCCACCAGCAGAACCGCACAGTTGTTAAGATCGATGCTGAAAGGAAGAGCCTGGCGGGACGCCTGCCGGCGGGGGATGATGACGTTTCCTCGGCGGCTTTCACCAGCGGCGGTGATCTCCTTATCGGAACCCAGGGAAAGATCATGAAATGCAGTATTAAAGAGAACAGGATTGTAACGGATGTTACATTTGATGACTTTGACTATGCAAGAATAACTGCAATTCAGCCTCTTGCCGGGGGTAAATTCCTTGCAGGCACCGAAGGCAACGGTCTCTTTGTCCTCGATGGCGCTTCACCGGAATCAAATTCATACAGGATAGAAGGCCATCCTGAGCTTGACCTTATATCAGCGAGGGACATTTACGCTGATTCTGATGGCGCCGTCTGGGTGGCCACCAGGAATGACGGACTTTTCAAGATAGTTTTCAATGAGAGGCAGGATGCAGTTGCCGGGCTGAAGCACTTTACTGTTGCATCGGGCCTAGCCGGCGAAAACATCAATACGGTTTTCCGGGATCTTGAAAACAACACCTGGATAGGTCATAACGGGCAGGGTCTTTCAGCTCTGCCTACCGAGGCTTTTACATTTTTTACACCCGGCGGTCAGGGCCGCGATAACATTATCGGAATTTCAGCATACAGGGATTCGTATCTGCTGGGAACCCCTTCCGGATATTACCTGTTTGATCCATCAGCAGGAGAAGCGGGTCCGCTCAATGCGCTCCAGGGGCTGACAGGAAGGAATCCTGTCAGCGTTTACCGTGTCACAGGCAGGGACAATATCCTTATCGGAACCAGGGGAGGCGGCATGTACATCAAAAGGGGATCGGGATCTCCGGTGCTCTTTTACAGGTCGGGCGAATCGGGCAAGGACAACATCAATGACATAGCTGCTGATGAAAACAACATATGGCTGGCCTCTGTGAACGGAGTAAGCATTATTGATGCATCTGCAGGGAAACTGAAGGAATATTACGATATGAGCAGCAGGCTGCCTTTCAACAATACCAACAAGCTTTGTCTTACAGCTTCAGGAAGCGCATGGGTGGCAACACAGAGCATGACATTTGACAGGATAGAACCCGGGAAAGGCGTTATTTCCTCTGACGCCGGTATGGGAGCGTCACGCAGGAACAGGCAGCTTACTGTCAGCGAGGATGGCAGCGGAACCGTATGGGTAGGGACCGAAGGCTACGGACTATATGCCCTGGCAGGAGACAGTGTAATAAGTATAACGACAGCTGACGGACTTTTCAGCGATAAGGTCAACAGCATCCTGTCCGATTCACGGGGAGACGTGTGGCTCGGTCACGACAGGGGAATATCAATATATAACAGGGTCAGCGGAGCTGCAAGATCTCTTGGCACCGGTTTCGCCGGAGACGGGCAGTGCAATCCCGACGCAATCCTGGAGACTCCGGACGGGAAGATACTTATCGGCACCAGCAGTGGCCTGATAGTGTATGACAGGCAGGCTGACAGGTCAAAAAACCTGCCTCCCGCAGGAAATATTGTCAGCATCACTATCGATGACAGCACTTATGCATTTGCGCCCTCAATAAGGCTTCCGTACAAGAAAAGATACCAGGTGACAGTTAAATATACAGGCCTGAAACTTTCAAGTCCCAGGAGTGTATTTTACAGCACTTACATGGACAACTATGATGAGGACTGGAGCGAGTTCACAACAGAAAGGGAGAAGACATACAGCCTGAGCGACGGCAGGTACTCTTTCAGCTTCACCTCAATGACCCAGGATGGACTGGAACAGGCAGCCCCGGTTGAATTTGCCATATTTATACGACCACCTCTCTGGAGGAGGTGGTGGTTTATCCTGCTGCTGCTGGCTATAGGTGCAGCTGTAGTGGTTCATATCATAAGGATCCGTGAAAGGGCTGCAAGGATGAGGGAAAGGGAGCTTGAGCAGAAAGTGGAGGAAAGGACGATAGAGGTTGAAGCCCAGAAAAAAGAGATAGAGAGACAGAACATAGAGATAACCGACAGCATAAACTATGCAAAACGCATTCAGTCGAGCGTGCTTCCTGACGTTGCAAGGCTGAAGGAGGTTTTCGCGGATGCCTTCATTCTCTTCCATCCACGCGACATAGTGAGCGGTGATTTTTACTGGTTCGACAAGGCTGAGGACGGCACAGTGGTTGTAGTGTGTGCCGATTCCACAGGACATGGAGTGCCGGGGGCATTCATGTCGATGATTGGCTCATCCTTCCTGCAGGATATTGTAAAAAGGCAAAAGATCACAACTCCTTCTAAAATACTGAGCCATCTCGACAACCAGATTTTCTCTATGCTGAACCAGAACACCGGAACCGATGTGGCTAATGACGGGATCGACCTCGTGGTTTGCGAGTACAACAGGTCAAAGCGGCATGTGAGGTTTGCGGCAGCCATGAGGCCGGTAATTATTGTAATGGACGGTGAGCTTTACTATATTAAAGGGAACAAGCACTCTGTCGGCGGAGAATCCTCGGCCGGGAAATTCTTCGATGACCAGGAATATTATCTGAGGGAAGGTGATATGATTTACCTGTTCACTGACGGCATAGCCGACCAGTTCGGAGGGCCTTTCGGGAAGAAGCTGCTGATCCCTAAACTGAGGGCCTTCATCGAAGAAAACCACAAACTGCCGCTGGCAGAACAGAAGGTTGAGCTATCGAAGCTATTTTACGGCTGGAAGAAGGATGAGGATCAGGTTGACGATGTTCTCTTTATGGGACTGAGGGTCTGAAGCTACTTGTAAATATTGTTCTCGGTTACTATTATCTCGGCGGTTGTTGCGACATTGCTTTCATTCAGAGCCCTGTCCTCGATGTAGAAATCATATTTAATTGTATCCCCGGGAGCCGCGAAGAGATAAATGAAGGTAACAGCAATTGTTCCCCGAAGTATCTTATTCTGACCCAGGCGTGCCATATAGGGGATCCTGTATTCTGAAGGCTTCAGAGGATCATCCGGGGGTGCAGGGACCATGGCTCCATTATCTTTCCTGTAAAGAGTGAGGAACAGATTTGTCGTATCGGAAGCTCCACCTGCCGGGGCTCTAAGGCCAAGGTCGCCGTCGCCGTCCTCGAAATAAAATTTAAGCCTTCCTCCCTTTGAGATGTTGCCAAGTATGTCAGTAGTGTCGAAAATCTCGAACTGCGTGAATTCTATATATGGTTCGGGCGGAAGGGTTTCAATCTTTCTGCATGATTGCTGAAACAGAGTGACAATAAGGAAAAGCGCCGTATATTTCAGAATTCTCATGGCGTGAAGTTAATACATATTTTTCATATCAAAAATCAAACCAAAGCTTCACTTTTTCCTGAAGAATATTCTCAGCGGGACACCGGTGAAATCGAATTTTTCCCTCATCCTGTTCTCGACAAAGCGCCTGTATGGTTCCTTCACGTACTGGGGCAGGTTACAGAAAAATGCGAAGGAAGGAGTATATGTCGGGAGCTGGGTAACATACTTGATCTTAATGTATTTGCCTTTAAGCGACGGGGGAGGAGTGGCGCTGACTACCGAGAGCATTACTTCGTTTAGCTCGGATGTTGATATTTTTCTCCTCCTGTTTGCATTTACTCTTTCAACGAGTTCGAGGACCTTGTGTATCCTCTGCTTGCTGAGAGCCGAAATGAAAAGAATGGGGTAGTCGGTGAAAGGGGCCGTTATTTCGCGAATTTCCTTCTCTATCCTTGTTGTTATGTTATTCTCTTTTTCAATGAGATCCCATTTGTTCACAAGGATTATCAGACCCTTGCTGTTCTTCAGTATAAGGCTGAATATATTCATGTCCTGCGACTCCATGCCCCTTGTTGCATCGAGAAGGAGGAGGCAGATGTCGGAGTTCTCAATTGTCCTTACGGCACGCATGACAGAATAAAACTCAACGTCCTCGCTGACTTTGCCCTTTTTCCTCAGGCCTGCGGTATCGACAAGGAGAAAGTCGTGATTGAATTTCCTGTATCGTGTGTAGATTGAATCGCGTGTGGTACCTGCAAGCGGTGTTACTATGTTCCTCTCCTCATCGAGCAGAGCATTCACAAGCGATGATTTGCCGACATTCGGTCTCCCGACGATCGCTATCCTTGGCAGGTCGGGAAACTCTTCAGGCGCGGTTTCGGGGAGAGCCTTTACAACGGCATCGAGCAGGTCGCCGGTGCCGCTGCCGTTGATTGAGCTTACGCAAAAATAATTGCCCAGGCCGAGTGCATAGAATTCAGTTGCGTCGAGATGCCTTTCATTGTTATCGACCTTGTTTACAACGAGCATAACCTTCCTGGATGTCCTCCTGAGCATGTCAGCAACCGAAACGTCGAGCTCGTGTATGCCTGCCGTTACGTCTACCAGAAAGAGTATAAGGTCTGACTCTTCTATTGCAAGAAGCACCTGTTTGTTTATTTCACCTTCGAAGATGTCATCTGATTTCTCAACGTACCCGCCGGTGTCGATAACCGAGAAATCGATACCATTCCAGGTTGACTGTCCGTAGTTACGGTCGCGTGTGACGCCGCTCATCTCATCAACAATTGCGTCCTTTGATTCTGTAAGCCTGTTGAATAAGGTGGACTTGCCCACGTTGGGTCTTCCCACTATTGCTACTATCCTGCTCATAAATGCTTTCTTTTAATGCCTGTATCCGAAGCGCTTCAGCATTGCCGGCTTGTCGCGCCATTCCTTTGATACCTTTACAAAGAGCTCAAGGAAGATCTTTTTTCCGAAGAAGTCCTCCATGTCGAGTCTTGCCTGGGTGCCGATCCTCTTCAGCATGGAGCCCCTGTGCCCTATTATTATTCCCTTCTGGCTGTCGCGGGCAACATGTATCAGGGCCCTGATGTTTGTAATCTTTGCTTCCTCGCTGAAACTCTCAATTTCAACTTCGACAGAATAGGGGATTTCCTTGCTGTAATTCAGAAGGATCTTTTCGCGGATAATCTCTGCTGCAAAAAATCTTTCATATTTATCAGTCAGCTGATCTTTAGGAAAATATGGTTCACCTTCAGGAAGCTTTTCAAGGATGGCCCTTAGCAGCGATTCGAGGTTGAATTCCCTGAGTGCCGAAACCGGTATGATGGGTGAGTGGGGGAAGATACCATGCCACTCATTTACAAGTCCTTCGAGTTCTTCCTGTCCGGAGAGGTCGATCTTATTGATGCATATGAGTACAGGGATCCCCGAATCCTTCATTTTTTCAATGTATTCCGACTGGTCGGCTGCTTTTTCGCCAACAGTGGTGACATAAAGTATCACGTCGGCATCAGTGAGGGCAGTGTTGACAAAGCCCATCATCGATTCCTGGAGGCTGTATTTTGGTTTAAGGATACCCGGAGTGTCGGAATAAACTATCTGGTAGTCGTCGCCGTTGACTATGCCCATTATCCTGTGGCGGGTTGTCTGTGCCTTTGGTGTTATTATTGACAGTTTCTCGCCGACAAGGGCATTCATTATTGTTGACTTGCCGGCATTCGGATTGCCTATAATATTTACAAAGCCTGATCTGTGTGCCATTTCCTGCATCAGAATA
>JALOMK010000153.1 GCA_025455505.1 Bacteroidales bacterium | reverse complement strand
ATTCCATACTGACAGATACGAGGATTACAGCCTGTTTTTCAAGTTTTTTACAGCTCATTCGCAGAGTGGTTTTAAAGACATCAGACCTGATGACCCGCTGCTGGCAGAGCTTGATGACTACATGGACCGGAACAATCAGCTCTTTTACATCGCTGATCCGGTACTTCTGGAAATAAAATTCATAAGCAAGGGGGTAAAAACCATGTTTGGCATTGACCAGGACAAAGTTACTCCCGGCTTTTTTCTTACAACCACACATCAGGATGATCTTAAAAGACATCAGCTTGCCAGAACAAAGCTTTTCAGCGTGGCCCAGGATATATACATTCAGAAAAGAGGCACCTGTATCATTTCATCTGATTTCAGAGGCAGAAATACGGAAGGAAGCGGTTATGTCAACAATCTTTATCAGTGCTTTCTTTTTTACAGTAAAATTCCTTACGAATCGACATTTCTTATACTGGTAATTACAGATATTTCCCGATTTGAGCATATCCACAAAGGATTTCATTATTACATCGGGAATGATCCGAAAGTATTTCGCTACCCTGATGATGAGCTCCTCTCAACAGGGCTTATTTTTTCCCATGCTGAATTCAGGGTCATTGAGCTTATTGACGAAGGGCTGAAGACAAAGGAGATTGCCGATAAGCTTTTCAGGAGTCCGCTTACGATCAATACACATCGTTCCAACATCATTAAGAAAGCCGGGAAATCATCTATTTCAGAAGTTATTCGCGAATTGAAAGCAAAGGGATTGCTGTAAGAGATTCCGGATTGTGAATTGATTGCATCTGGCTTCCCGCATTAATGACCGAATCTGAGTGTTTCAGCGGTGCAGGTAAAAATCCGCAGGACCCAAAAATTCATTTGCGCCTGCGGATTCAAGATTATTAATACCTCTGCCTGGAATGTTATCCTATCCTGCCTCCTGACTGAAGAGGGTCAGCAGCCGAGGGCAGCTTTGCTGTTGTCCTTTTCTTCCACTCCTCTTCCAGCAGCTCCCTGGCAGCCTGCTCAAGGAATTCAGGCGCCGCCCACTTGTGTACGTCAAAATTGTTTTTGATGTAGCCATGGCTCAGCATAAAGTCCTTGCCGATTTCTACAGATACCAGGTTTTGTGGTGACAGGTTAGGCACCATGTCGATGAGCCTTATTCCCTCGTAAGTATCTTCCACATCGCGATAGAATGTCTGTTTGTCAAGAATTGCCGCGGCAGCATGCTTGTGCTCATTGGCCCAGCGGCCAACCTTGATCATTCCTTTCAGGAAGGCAACGGCCAGTTCGGGATGTTTTTCAGCCATTACGTCACTGCAGGTTATGGCTGCAGGAATATTTGCTACCTGCAATGTCCAGTCGGGATACCTCGAAAGGTCTTCAATTGACTTGAATTTCCCTGTGGTTTCTGAAAGTACACTCAGCACCTTGCTCTGGCTGTACATCGCATCAATGACTCCCTTCTCAAGTGCTGTTTCCAGTGGCCTGAAAGCCAGGTCGTGCTTATGATCGCGGCGAAGCCACAATTCAGACGGGTTTTCCATCTCAGGACCCATCATCTCTGGATTATCATACCAGTCGTCAGCGTATGGGAATTCAACGATCTGGACATCATTCCTTGTCATTCCGTTTAATCTGAGCATAAGCTCAATTCCCTGTTCTTCCTGGATGCCCCACCAGTCAGTCTTGATCTTATTCTGGCTCCTCGAAAGGCCAATTTTTTTTCCTTTAAGATCTGCCATCCGGTAGATATCGTCCCTCGAACGGACAATCATTACACCACCCTCTTTTGGTGCATGTGTGACGCCCAGGAGCCTTGTACGGCGGATATCTGCATGAACATGTATGGGAGGAAAAAGACCGCCAAAACGGATTATATTATCCATATTATGGATGTAGTGAGGATACCAGTCGTTCTCCTTGCGGGCACGCAGATAAAGATACTGGACATCCATCTTCTTATAGATTTCCTTAGTCCAGCCAAGCTCCTGATCGACATTGCTGGCCGATACGAGAGGACAGTTGGTGTAATAAACTTCTTTCCAGTCCAGAGGTACAGTCTTCAGCTTGCCCTCTTTTTTTGCATTCGCAATAATAGCATCCATGTCGGGAGCTGTTCTTTTTACTTCACTTGCCATTGTTAATAGTTTTAAGATTATTAATTGTTGAGAAAAAATTGGGCATTTACTATAATGTGCTTTCTAAGTAAGAGAATAAAATTACACTCTGTCATACCAGCATACAATACTTGAAAAAAGGTAATTTTCACTATATTTGATATCAATTTACGAGGCATCTGCAAGACTTACTATGAATTATGACGTCAGACTATCACGATTATAATTTGTTTTTTAAGTTTATTGAAGCCTATGCACCTTCGGGATTCGATGGGATTAATCCTAAAGACCCTCTGATGGAGGAGCTTGAGATACTGATGGAAATTAATAATCAGTTTCTCTATATGGCTGATGCCATTCAGATGAAAATCCATTTTACGAGTAAGGGAAGCAAAGCACTCCTGGGTATAGCATCTGATGAATTAAGCTTCTACCATTTTATGGAAGCTACGCACCCCTTTGATATCCAAAGACTTAATTTAGGAAGAGCCAAAATAGTCAAGATAGCCCAGGATCTGTTTATTGCAGAAAAAGGATATACTATACTGTCAACCAATTACAAATACCGAATCCCTTCAGGAAAGTACTCTGATTTTCTGGTTCAGTGTTATTTATTTTATACCGCAATACCTTATAAAACAGTCTTCTTCCTTAAAATCCACACAAATATAGACTGGTATAAAAGGATCAAAAACGGTTACCATTATTACATCGGGACCGATCTCTCCTGCTTCAGATATCCGGATAATGACCTGCTGAGGAAAGGCAATATATTTTCCGCCCGTGAATTTGAGATCCTGAAATTAATAGCCTCGGGGCTTGGAAGCGAAGAAATTGCCGGTAAATTATTCCTTAGTGTGCATACGGTGAATACCCATCGCAGAAATGTCCTGCTGAAGTCCGGAAAGACTCATATATCTGATTTGATCTATGACCTGAGAGACCGGGGAGTGCTTTGAAAGATTCCCTGGTATTTATCGGGAGAATTTCAGCCAGATAACCCGAAGAAAGTTGCAGAGCGCAGAGCGCAGAGCGCAGGGCGCAGGGCGCAGGGCGCAGGGCGATAGTGAGTGTGGGCAGGCGCGCAAAAGCTTCAAACAGTAAAAAGCAGGCTCCCGCAGTAGTTGCGACCCTGATTTCTAAGGTTGAGTCATGAGGCACCATTTTTGGAATAACACATCATAGATACAATAAAACGGAGTGCCCTCCGAATCGAAATCCCTGAATATAAGTTCAAATTTTATCAATGACTGGAGGGAGCGCAGTACTGAAGCTGAATTCAAAAATCCATGTTTTCCGAGAAACTTCTTCCCTGTTGGTTTGAAAACCTTTCCCTCCTGGGCAATTGCTTTTAATAGCTGCATTCTGGTTCGCAGCCATGCCTCAGTATTTCTTTCCGGATAACTTGTAATCTGCTGGAATTCATCAATGGCAATAATGGTCCTGAAAGGCTGACTGTCAAGAAAAGACAGAATTGAATCTATACTCTTTTCAGTCTGATCCGGCTTTAAATCAAATGTAGCCTGTGGAGCACCTGTGAGGGTTTCAAATGTAATGACCGGTCTCAGCGACTTTATGAAATTCCATATGTAAGTTACATTTTGTAAGTCATACTATGATTTTTTTTCGGTGGCGCTGTACCCCCAACCTGACGGCTGGCGTTCTTTGTAGCGATTGCCTCACTATGAATGTATCTCCTGGTCTGGACCACTATCAGTTCTGAAGAACCTGCCATCCTTCAGGCCTGTCAGCTGCTGGCAAACCCTGAGTTCCTCACCCTCAATTGATATATCCGTCTCTCCCGCCCGGTAGCGGTTCAGAATATTACTCATTATATTGAACTCTTGTCTTCCCAACTTATACCTGCGAAGGAACAGCAGAGCGAAAATCAGGAAGGTGAAGGGCAAGGCGCAGAACAGGATTCGTATACCCCAATCTGTTGCAGGTGAGATATTTCCTGCACTGAGAGCCTCCTTGCTGTAACCGATCACATCCAGAGCAACGCCAAGGACACCCACTACCACACCTCCCGATAGTTTACGCATGAAAGTCGATACGCCTGCGTAGAGCCCTTCCCTGCGACGTCCGGTGATAAGTTCATCCACATCGGCTATGTCGGGCAGGGCAGACCATGAGAAGAGATTAAGTCCTGCACTTCCCACACCGATCAGAGAGCAAGTGGCGATTACTATAAAAGCTGGTGTAGCGTTCGAAAAGAATATGACGGCAAAACTGGCAGCTATCCACACTCCGGCGGAGATGTATGCCGGAGTAGTTTTGTCAGTTTTTTGAGCCACCTGAGAGAATATACCGATGAAAACGAGCTGGGTGGCAAGGATAGATCCCATGATCGGGACGAAAAGTTCCTCTTTCTGCAATGAAACCGTCAGGAAATAAACAGCCAGTGTCATAACGGTGTCAATAGCCATCTGACAGAGAATGAATATGGTTACATAAGTACGGAAGGAACGGTTTTTGATTACGCTCAGCCAATCCTTAATGCTGACCGCAGGGACAGGCTTCATCTGATTCTCCCAGGTACCAAGGAATACCACAATCCAACATATGGCGAACAGTGCTCCGAAGGTAAGCCCCATTATAAGGTAAGCCTGTTTGGGGTCTGTGTAGGCTCCCGTGATCAGTGCCGGAACGGTGGCACAAAAAATGGCAGCTGCGGCAGAAAAACCAAGGCGCATTCCTGTGAATGCACTACGCCTGTTATAGTCCCTTACCATATCCGACAGAATCGCGTTGTAGGGAACCATAACGATGGTGAATGCCATGGAGAAGAAGATATAAGCCAGGGTGTAGTATATGAATTTGGCAGTACTGTCTGTGATGCCAAAACCGTACCATAGCATTACCCAGGAGAAGAAAACAGGAAGACTTCCCAGAAGGAAATAAATGCGGCGACGACCAAAACGGGATCTTGTTCTGTCTGATAGTTGCCCCATAAAAGGGTCTGTAATGGCATCCCAGGCTTTACCGATGAAAACGATGATGCCAGCGCTGGTTCCGGAGAATCCCTCAACATTTGTCAGGTACACAAGAAGCAGCAGACCAACAATTATAAAGGCTCCGCCACCGTAAATATCGCCGCAGGCATAGGCCATCCTGCTGAGCAGTTCTTTTCTGTCTTTCATGATCCGGTTTTCTTTTCGTAGTATTCATCCCGGATAAGCCGGATGGCCAGCACCCATTTCATCATCATCCTGACATCATCCAGCACAAAGCGGCGGATGTCAGATCCGTTGGCGATCTCGAAATACTCACCGGCGGCAAAGGGCACCATAAGGATATCTTTCATTTCAAAGGATTGGATAATTATTCTGTCAAATACTTTCCCTTCGTAGATTACTGCTTCCCTGGTGAGACTCAGCTTACCGTGTCCCATCTCCTGGTAACCATACTTTCCTGGTTCATTCCACAGGAGCGCTGTGGTTGCTGTTATTTTAAACCCCGGATCATGAATTTCAGTCAAAAGACAATTCTGTTGGAAGTCATACCAATTATCAAAGCCATCAAACACGATGCTGTCCTCCTTGCAGGGTTCAAAAAACAGTTTGTTGGTCACCATGGCTTCATTGCCGCAGTTTAGGCAGAATAGTTTATTCCCTTTTGAGCGTAATGTGAATTCTGCCAGGCATTTGGGGCATTTGTACAGCACCAGTTCGGCACCTTCGGCCAGGCGGGTTCCTTTGAACGTAACTCTATTTTTTCTCTGCCATTGGTAGTCATCAAAGTC
>JALOMK010000152.1 GCA_025455505.1 Bacteroidales bacterium | reverse complement strand
TTGGTGATTCCCTTGTTATTGTAACATCGTGAGGGTGGCTTTCAATAATGCCGGAGTTTGTAACCCTGACAAATTTAGCTTCCCTTTTGAGAGTAGTAATGTCTTTTGCCCCTACATAGCCCATCCCTGCCCTAAGTCCTCCTGTCATCTGGTAGATAACTTCCGAGAGGTTGCCTTTGAACGGAACCCGTGCAGCAATGCCCTCGGGAACAAGTTTCCTGATATCGTCCTCAATGTCCTGGAAATACCTGTCCTTCGATCCCTGCTGCATGGCTTCAATAGAGCCCATACCCCTGTATGCCTTGAATTTCCGGCCATTGTAGATAATAGTCTCACCTGGCGACTCCTCCACCCCTGCAAACAGCGAGCCTGCCATTATCGAGTCGGCGCCGGCGGCAAGTGCCTTGATTATGTCGCCTGAGTACCTGATGCCTCCGTCGGCAATCACAGGGATGCCTGACCCTTCTATCGCCCTTGCGACGTTGAAGATTGCCGATAGCTGGGGAATTCCCACCCCGGCAACGACCCTTGTTGTGCATATCGAACCCGGACCGATCCCGACCTTCACGGCATCCGCTCCCTCGTCTGCCAGTTTCCTTGCAGCCTCTGCTGTGCCAATATTGCCTGCAACAACATCGAGTCCAGGGTATGCTCTCTTTATCTCCTTCAGGATATTTATAACGCTTTTCGTATGGGCGTGAGCCGTGTCGATAGAGATTGCGTCAACATTTGCGCCGATCAGGGCCTCAACCCTCTGAAGGGTGTCGGCAGCAATTCCAACGGCAGCAGCAACCCTGAGCCTCCCTTTTTCATCCTTGCAGGAGCCGGGCCTGTCCTTCGTCTTTGTAATGTCCTTGTATGTAATAAGTCCTGTCAGCTTCCCGTTCTCGTCCACCATCGGGAGCTTCTCTATCTTGTGTTTCTGAAGTATCCTGGCTGCGGCCTCGAGATTAGTCTGGTGGTTTGTTGTTATCAGGTCGGTCGTCATGACCTCGCTTATTTTCCTTGCCCTGTTATTTTCAAAACGGAGATCTCTGTTTGTAACTATTCCCTTGAGGATGCCGTTCATGTCAATAACCGGGATACCCCCGATGCGGTATTCGCTCATCAGGTTGAGGGCGTCGGCAACTGTGGCCTCGGGATGTATTGTTATGGGATCAGTGATCATTACGTTCTCCGCCCTTTTCACCCTTTTTACCTGCGCAGCCTGGTTTTCGATTGACATGTTCTTGTGAATCACGCCTATTCCTCCCTCTCTTGCAATCGCAATCGCAAGAATGTCCTCTGTAACCGTGTCCATTGCCGCTGACACAATCGGTGTGTTGATACTTATGTTCCTGCTGAACATCGAAGCGATACTGACCTCCCTGGGCAGGACTTCGGAGTAGGCCGGAACAAGAAGGACATCATCAAATGTTAATCCCTCAAACAGTATTTTACCATCAAATATTGACATTGCCGGGCTGTTTTTAAGTGTGGTTGCGAAATTACAAAAAAATCCTAATTCTATTGCTAAATTTGTATATCAGCATGTATCAATGAATATCGACAAGTACCGGCAGGCATTAACCCGCTACTGGGGCTTCACTTCTTTCAGGCCGCTGCAGGAGGAGATCATTTTATCCGTTGCCGCCGGGAAGGATACCCTGGGGCTTATGCCTACAGGGGGAGGCAAGTCCCTGACCTTCCAGGTGCCGGCGATGGCCAGCGATGGGATCTGCCTTGTCATAACTCCTCTCATTGCCCTTATGAAAGACCAGGTGGGCAGGCTTAATTCACTTGGAATAAAGGCTCTTGCGATTCATTCAGGCATGTCGGGTGAAGAGATTGACATCACGCTCGAAAATGCGATTTTCGGTGACTACAAGTTCCTGTATGTGTCACCCGAAAGGATAGCCACAAGGTTGTTCCAGGGAAAGGCAGGACGGCTTAACCTTTCACTTGTTGCAATAGATGAGGCTCATTGCATATCGCAGTGGGGATATGATTTCAGGCCCTCGTACCTGAAAATTGCCGGACTGAGGAACCATATCTCCGACAAGGTGCCCTTCCTTGCGCTTACAGCCTCGGCAACTCCCCTCGTCATTGAGGATATTGTAAGCAAACTTGAATTTCGCGAAAAGAACGTTCTCAGTACAAGTTTCGACAGGAAGAATATATCTTACCTTGTGAGGAGGGTGGAGGACAAGGGAAGCTACCTTGTAAAGACTCTGCTTAAGACAGGGGGCTCAGGTATTATTTACGTGCGGAGCAGAAAGCGTTCGAGGGAGGTTGCAGAACTGCTGCTTGCAAACGGCATCAGCGCCGATTACTATCATGCAGGACTTTCTGATGAGCTGCGCGACAGGAAGCAGGTTTCCTGGACCTCCGGCGAGACACGGATCATTGCAGCTACCAATGCCTTCGGGATGGGCATCGACAAGCCCGATGTAAGGTTTGTTGTACACTGGGATATTCCTGACTGCATTGAGAACTACTTCCAGGAGAGCGGAAGGGCAGGCAGGGATGGCAAAGCGGCATTTGCGGTTCTTCTTTTCACTGAATCAGACAAGAGCCGCCTCGAAGATTCGGTGAGGAAAAAATTCCCTCCGGTGGAGAGGATCAAGGACATTTACGAGGCGCTCTGTAATTTTCTGCAGGTCCCTCTCGGCGCAGGAAAGGACACTGTTTTTGATTTCAGCATGGCTGCCTTCGTTTCGAAATACAGGCTGCCTGTTATTGAGACATACAATGCCCTTCAGTTCCTGCAGCGCGAAGGGTACTTTGAATTCACCGAGGAAATTAACAATCCATCGCGTGTACACTTCATCGTGGGACGCGACGATCTTTATAAATTCCAGGTTGCGAACGAGGCCTTCGACGGCTTCATAAAGCTCCTTCTTCGTTCATATTCTGGAATGTTTTCAGGCTTTGTGCCTGTTAACGAGGACCTCCTGTCGAGAAAAACAGGCGCTACAAGGGATACTGTGTACCAGTACCTCGTGAAGCTCTCAGCCATGGATATAATAAGATACATTCCGGGCAAGAAAAGCGCCCTTGTAATTTTTACTGAAGAACGGCTCGAGAGAAAAGCACTTATGATCTCACCTGATACTTACCTGAATGTAAAGGAGAAATACGTGGCAAGGGTGGAAAAGATCGAAGAATATGCAGTTTCCGATACGAAATGCAGGTCTGTAATGCTGCTCAGTTATTTCGGTGAGGAGTCGGACAGGTGCGGCATCTGCGATGTCTGCAGGAAGCGGAATGAACTTGATCTCAGCAAGTACGAGTTTGACCTCATACTTGAAGATATCAAGGAGATACTCGGCACCTCAAATCCTGATGCTGAGGAACTGGCCGGGATGCTCCGGCATCCGTCCGAGAAAGTGGTAAGGGTCATGCAATGGCTGCTAGATCATAACAAGATAAAACAGGACAGTGACCGGCGGCTGAGCTGGAATTCATAACAGGTTACGGAACCTTTGGGAAAATTCAGGATCTTTTAGGAAAATTCCTGACCCGGCGACATATATTACTTTCTTGCCGGGGAGCTGACACCATCTACAAGATATACTATTGACGAATAAGTGATTCCGGAGTGAAGCGACAAGCCTGTCTCGCAGGTGCGGCTTGTTGAGTAGCCGTGCCTGGTCCCCTCCGGTATCTGCGATCTCAGCTCCCTGAGCCCGTGCCTGTTAAGTTCAGGGAATGTAAATCCCCTGTCCCCGGCAAAGCCGCAGCAGTTGGTATCCGCTACTGTAACTTCACTGGAGCACAGTCTTGCAAGTTCCTCAAACCTGCCGTCGAGACCCATTTTTTTGAGGCTGCACACGGGGAATATCGTTATCGGGGTGTCGCTTTGCACTATTTCGAGTCCTCCAAGCAGGCAGTCAAGGATGAATTCCACGGGTTCATAAAGCCTGAGGCCGCTTTTAATGTTTTCGCGCATTGTGAAAAGGCAGGGGCTCATGTCGCAGACAACGGGATATTCGCCCATGTTGCTTGCTTCCAGAAGTGCCTTTTCGAGTTCATCCGATTTCCTCTTTCCCGCTGCCGCATATCCTTTGCTTGAGAAGGCCATGCCGCAGCAGAGGCTGTCGACCTTATCGGGATATATTACTTCATATCCGGCTTTGATAATAAGCGATTCCAATACAAGCGTCAGCTGGCGCTTGTCTGCCTGCTGATGCGATACTCCCATCGACCTGTTAATGCATGATGGAAAATATACAACTTTTGGCCTTTCGTGTATCCGGTTCCCGGCAGTGCTGCTGAATTCCTTCCCTCGCACGGCAGGATCGTTTCCGGCAGTGCTCTTGTCTTCACTGTCTTTTACAATCTTGCTGGCACCTGCAGCCTGGCTGCCCTTTCTCCACAGATTACTGGCTCCCCTCGGCATGTGTTCATTCCATGCGGGTATCTTCCCTGCTGTAATATATCTCAGTGCGCCTGCTGCCATGCCCATTGCCGTTTTGCCTGTCAGCGACCTTATTGCATCGATTGCAGTGAGTGAAGTGCGGGCTGCTGCTGTTACAAGACCCATATTGCCGGCGATCCAGTCAGCGAGTGCAGTCTTGCCGCCAGTTTCCTCTTCGCGCAGCTTTTTGACAAGCTTTCCTGTATCGATTTTCACGGGGCAGCTCATTGCACACAGTCCGTCGGTTGCGCAGGTTTCATCGCCGTAATACTGCCATGCTTTTGTCAGTGCTGCAGCAATGTGTGGTTCCCTTCCCGTCCTTCTTAATTCCATCAGCTCCCTGTGAACTGCAATTCGCTGCCTGGGCGAGAGGGTAAGGTCTGCCGATACACATGCTGACTCACAGAACCCGCATTCTATGCACTTGTCAGTAATTTCGTCGCCGGGATAAACAGGCTTCAGGTCACGGAGATGGACAAGACTGTCGGTGTTAAGTATAACTCCCGGGTTAAGTATGTTTCCGGGATCAAATAGCTTCTTGATCTCCTTCATAAGTTCATAGGCTTCCTTTCCCCATTCGAGTTCAACATAAGGCGCCATGTTTCGTCCGGTGCCGTGTTCGGCCTTGAGTGAACCGTCGTACTTGTCAACAACAAGGTTGGCAACCGAATCCATGAGTCCCTTGTATCTTTCAACTTCCCCGCTTGTACTGAAGTCCTGGGTAAAGACAAAGTGAAGATTGCCTTCGAGCGCATGACCGAAAATAACTGCTTCGTCATAGCCGTATTGTGCAAGAATACCCTGCAGGTCGAGGGTTGCTCTTGCAAGCGAGGGCAGGGGGAAGGCAACATCTTCTATTATTACTGTCGTGCCGCTTTTCCTCATCGCTCCCACAGAGGGGAAAAGACCTTTCCTGATCTTCCAGAGAAGTTCATATTCAGCGGCAACCGAAGTAAAGCTTATCTGATTTTCGGATTGAAGGTGGCTTATTGACCTGAGGATTTTAAGTATGTTGTCTTCAAGTTGTCCGCTATCATCAGCTGCCGTCTCCACAAGCAGGGCAGCTGCCTTTTCGTGAAGGCCTTTAATATACTCCGGGATGCCTTTTTCTGTCTCCACCGACCTGAGGCCGGCCCTGTCTATTAGTTCCACTGCCCGGACAGGCATCTTTGCAAGGCATTCAACAGCCTTGCAGGCGTTTTCGATATCGCTGAATATCATCAGCGAGCTTGCCTTGCATGGGAATTCCGGAACGGTCCTGAATGTTATCTCCGAGATGAATCCGAGTGTTCCTTCGGATCCTATCATCAGGTGTTCAATTATGTCATAGGGATCCTCAAAGTCAACAAGCGCGTTCAGGCTGTAGCCTGTTGTATTCTTCATCCTGTACTTGTGCCTTATCCTGTCGGCGAGTGCTGAATTATCCCTTGTTTTCCGCGACAGTGCTGCCAGTCCGGCAAGGAGTCCGGGATGCGTGTTGCTGAATGCCTGCCTTGACTTTTCGTCCCTTGTGTCGAGCAG
>JALOMK010000151.1 GCA_025455505.1 Bacteroidales bacterium | reverse complement strand
GGATACAACACTGGTTCAACCGGGTTTGTAGTGTCAATAGCATTCACAAGGGGAACCATCCTCACATCAAGCAGAGTTCTCTGCCCGGCAAAAACCGGGATATTGTATATTGTTGTATCAAGGTAACCGGCGGCAGAGAACTTCAGGGTCCATGCCTGGGGATTCAGCAGGCGTGTATATCTCCCCGTAAGAGAATCGCTGTACACCTGCGAGTTATCCTTGTCATACCCCGGAATGCTGATAACAGCAGGTACCGGGTTTCCAGTAAGGGCATCTTCAACATGCCCGTGTATCCCGAACAAGGCGTTTTCAATATAACTGAGAAGCGACCTGTAATTCCACTGCCACAATGACTCAAGCTGTGATACAGGCGTGATGAAATCATTGTCAAGCTCAATAGTGACTTCCCGGCCCCGCAAGTCCCAGGTTACATAATCCTGGCGTCCCCCTGTTATGACATACCAGACGGCACCCCTTGTGACACCATTGTCAAGCTCTGTCATATAACCCGGTGTTGCCCATGCATGAACAGTGTCGGCATAGGCCCTGCTGATGAGATAAAACCATAGGTCATCAGCATGCTTCTTTTCAAGCCACCTGTCCCACGGGTAATTTACCACCTCCGACCCGGAGTGGAAGTTGGCAGAAAGCACAAATCTCCTTTCAGCCAGGAACTTCATCATGTCGACAGTCTCCTTCTGAAGTGTAACTGAGGCCACCAGGGGATCAGGGAAATTCCTGTTCAGGTCATAGCCATAGGCGTTGAACCTCGTGGGGTTCGACATAAGGTTGCCTGTCCTGTACATCCCGTCGGGATTCGCCAGCGGGTTAATCCATATCTCAAGGTTATCAACAAGGTTCCTGATCCTGCTGCTTGTTGAATAATTTGCCAGTATATAATCACAGAGCCTGAGCATGAGAATAAAACCGCCGGTTTCATCGCCATGCATCGACGAGGTGTAGAATACTTCCGGCTCATCCTCGTCAGCTCCGTGATTATCCGATATCTTAAGGACAAGAACCTGCTTGCCGTAATTTGTTAAGCCGATTGTGTCGAGATGACAAAGTTCGGGAAACCGCGACTGGAAGCTGCGCATTATTGAATCATACTGCAGGTATGTAGGATAGACATTCCAGGAAAGGGCTTCCCCAAATGAAGCTGAGGAAAGAATCCCTTTCCTGGCGGGCAGGCCGGCCATAGAATAATCATAGTTGCGGGAAATAAACAGGTCCGCCGTCAGCGGTGAAAGCCTTATGCTTACCTTCTTTTCATCAACCGATGATATTGAAAAATCACTTGAGATCCTTTTAAGCTCTCCGCGTCCCGGGAATGGAATCTCAACTTCAGCCTGCTGATTCTCACGTATTATCCGCCGGAGTTCATCATCACGCGCCTCCTCCTGGGCCTGAAGCAAAGCTGTGCTTAACAGGCATACAGAGAACAAAATGATGTTAATATGCCGCATGCCTTATACATTAAACCTTATATGCAGGATATCACCATCGTCAACAATATAGTTCTTCCCTTCTATATGAAAGCGCCCTGCTTCCTTGCATGCATGTTCTGACCCGAGAGTCACAAAATCTTCATATTTCATTACTTCGGCCCGAATGAATCCTCTTTCAAGGTCGCTGTGAATAACTCCTGCCGCTTCCGGGGCCTTCATCCCTCTTCTTATTGTCCATGCCCTTATCTCCATTGGCCCGACAGTGAAGAATGTCTGAAGATCAAGCATCCTGTAGGCTGCCCTCACAAGCTTATCAACCCCCGGTTCTGAAAGCCCGGCATCGGAAAGGAAGGCCTTCCGGTCCTCCGCACTTTCAAGCTCGGCAATCTCCGATTCGATGGCCCCAGCTATAACAAGCACTTCATTATCCTGTCCCTTCAGATAATCTTTCACGGCCTCAACATAAGGATTCCCTGACACCGCCGAATTATCATCCACATTGCAGACATATATTACAGGTTTCATCGTCAGCAGGAAAAGGTCATCGACAAATCTTCTTTCCTCATCCTTAATCTCAAGGTCCCTTGCATTGCTGAAATTCTCGAAATGATCCCTGAACCTTCCAAGCACTTCAATGCCTGTTTTCGCATCCTTGTCTCCCGCCCGTGATGCCTTTTCAAGCTTCTCAAGCTTCTTCTCCACCGATTCGAGATCCTTTACCTGGAGCTCAAGATCAACTGTCTGCAGATCGCGTACCGGGTCCACCGAACCATCTATGTGCGGAAGATTGTCATTGTCAAAGCACCTGAGCACATGGATCAGAGCATCAGTATTTCTTATATCGGCAAGAAACTTGTTACCCACACCCTCTCCCTTGTTCGATCCCCGTGCAAGACCGGGAATATCCACTATCTCAACTGTTGTGTGAACTATGCGGTCGGTTACCTGGTGCTTTTCGAGTTCATACAGCCTCGGATCAGGCACCTTCACCACTCCGATGTTCGATTTGGTGGCGCTGAAGGCAAAAGCCGTCGTTTCACCCTTGGTCGTTGATATACAGTTGAATATAGTTGTCTTTCCGACATTCGTTATTCCAATAATGCCACATTGCAAAGCCATCCCGGTAACAGTTTGATACAGTCAGCAAATTTATCATTATTCCCTGTATTATCTTTACACTGATTAAACCTTTGCGGAATTTGGTCATCTAATAGCTATAACAGCGCTGAATCCAATCTTGCACGACGATAACATACATGCCCTGCTCTTATCTGATCCCGGGAAAGGATTCAGTCTCCTGCTTGATAAGTACAGCCGGAAACTTTACTGGCATATAAGAAGACTGGTAATCCTCCACGAGGACGCCGACGATGCCCTGCAAAACACGTTTGTCAGCGTCTGGAAAAACATAGGGAATTTCCGTAATGAGAGCTCTTTGTATACATGGCTCTATACGATTGCTACAAATGAAGCGCTTGCCCTTTTAAAAAAAAGACAGCGCAACAGCACAATCTCCCTGGATGGACTCGAAAACATCTTTGCATCATCAGCAGAAGGAAGCTCATGGTTCGACGGTGATGAAGCCCAGTTGAAGCTACAGAATGCAATACTCAAACTGCCTGAGAAACAGAGAGTCGTCTTCAACCTCAAATACTTTGATGAAATGACATATGAGGAAATGAGCAGCGTGCTTGGAACATCCGAAGGTGCCCTCAAAGCATCATATCATCATGCTGTTAAAAAGATAGAAAAAATACTTGCCGGTGATTAAACCTTTTCGTTAATTAACTATCCAATTGAGAAATGAAAGATCCGGCAAATAAGGAAAAAAACAATCCGTTCAGGGTGCCTGAAGGGTATTTCGATGATGTTACAAGGAAGATCATTGCCGATACAATCGCTCCGGCTCCGGTAAGCATGCGAAGGCGATTCGCCGGCACTGCAAGGATTATCTGCCTGGCTGCAGCTTCCCTCGCTGCAATAGCACTTGTTACAGTTACTGTACTGAAGACAGTTTCTCCCGCTGCCGGTAAAAAAGATGCTGACCTGGAGCTAAATTCAGCTGACCAGGAACTGCTTTATGGCGACATAGACCTGTATATGCTCGAAGAATCGCTTGCTTCGGCATCGATGAATTCTGAAGAAACAGGTCTCAGCAGCTCAGAACTTATTGAATACCTGCTTCTTGACAATATTGAACTTACGGATATTTACGATAACCTATGACAGGCAAAATGAAAATACTTTCTTCAATAATAATATTTTTCGCCCTGCTTTCAGCCAGTGCGGCCCAGGGACAGAACCCGCGCTTCGAAAGGATAGACGCCTTCAGGATTGGCTTCTTCACGAAAAGACTAAATCTCAGTCCGAAGGAAGCCGAGATGTTCTGGCCTGTCTATAATGATTACCAGGATAAAAAAACAAGGATACAGCTCGACAGGAGGGCAATAATAAGGGATTTCAACCAGAACGAAGCAAGTATGAGCGACAGGGAACTGGCAACTTTAAGCGACAAGCTTGTCGACGGAATGGTCAGGGAGTCGGCTCTCTCGGTTGAACTGCATAAAAAGCTCAAGGAAATATTTCCCCCGGCAAAAGTAATAAGATTCTACCAGGTAGAAAACCTTTACAAGGCCCAGCTGCTCAATGAGCTACAGAGCGGACGCCGTCAGGTGCAGCCTGGAATTGAAGATCCTGATCCCGGATTATAGGATCCTGTTGATCTTTCTTACAAATTCAATTGACCGTGCTATTTCAGGGTACATTATCCTGTCATCATCAATGAAGGGCACCACCGATCTGTAAGCCGCGACTACTTTCTCAAGCACCGCAGAGCTCTTACCGGGACGCCTGAACTCCAGAGCCTGCACTGCGGTAAATAGCTCTATTGCCAGTATCTTCTCAATGTTGGCAACAACCCTGAGCAGCCTTGTTGCACCGTTGGCTCCCATGCTGACATGATCCTCCTGCTCATTGGAAGAAGGTATCGAATCAACCGACGCAGGGGTGCACAGCTGTTTGTTCTGGCTCACAACCGAGGCTGCAGTATATTGGGGTATCATGAAGCCGCTGTTGAGACCGGGGCTTGCGACAAGGAATTCCGGGAGCCCCCTTTCACCTGATATAAGCCTGTAAATCCTTCTTTCCGATATACTGCCTAGTTCTGCAAGAGCAATTGCCAGGAAATCAAAGACAAGGGCAAGTGGCTGACCATGGAAATTGCCGCCGGATATAATCAAATCCTCATCAGGGAAGATTGTGGGATTGTCGGTGACTGAATTAATCTCTGTCACAATCACCGACCTGGCATGCCGTATCGCGTCCTTAGTGGCTCCGTGCACCTGGGGAATGCAGCGGAACGAATACGGATCCTGGACATGGTCCTTATGTTTCGAAATAAGACTGCTGCCTTCGAGCAGCGACAGGAAGGCCTCTGAGGTTTCAATCTGTCCTTTATGAGGCCTGATCTCATGTACTATCCTCAGGAAGGGATCAATCCTGCCGTCATAGGCATCAAGCGAAATTGCGGCTATTATATCAGCGGCCTGCGACAAGCGCTGAGCCCTCTGAATAATATAAACACCGTGGGCGCTCATGAACTGGGTACCGTTAAGAAGGGCCAGTCCCTCCTTAGACCTCAGGATGACAGGCTTCCATCCGAACTTTCGGAGTATGCCGGCGGCACTTGATTTGGCATCGCCAATCCTTGCCTCTCCCATTCCTATCAGCGGCAGCACAAGGTGAGCAAGCGGAGCCAGGTCGCCTGATGCGCCCAGCGAACCCTGCTCATATACAACAGGTGTTACGGACTCATTGAAAAAGTCGATAAGCCTTTCAACAGTCTCAGCCTGAACGCCTGATTTACCGTAACTGAGAGCATGTATCTTGAGCAGAAGCATAGTCCGAACAATGTCCTCACACACCTCATCGCCGGTACCGCAGGCATGAGAGATAACAAGGTTCTCCTGAAGCTTGTTTAGCTGATCCCGACTGATCTGTATGTTATGCAGGGCTCCGAACCCGGTTGTGATACCGTAGATGGGGGCAGTATCAGTGCCAAGCTTCCTGTCGAGATACTCCCTGCACCTGACAACCAGCTGACGTGATTCTTCCGACAGGCTGAGCTTCATCCTGCTTTCAACTATCTTTTCTATTGTTTCAGGATCGAGCGGCCTGCCTGTAATTTCAAAATTCATACTATGCCTTGTTTTTTAAGTCATCTGCAAGCAGATCAATATCCTTGATGTCAATCCTTTTCTGCTCCCCCGTACCCATCTCCTTAAGTGTGAACTGACCGGCCGAGATTTCTTCCTCACCGGCAATAATGATGTAGGGTATCTTCCTTGAATCGGCATATGAGATCTGCTTCTTAAGTTTGGAATTATCAGGGTAGAGCTCAGTTCTGACACCTGCTTTCCTCAGCCTGTCAGCTATCCCCAGGGCATAAACCGCCCCCGTGCCTCCGAAATTGACA
>JALOMK010000150.1 GCA_025455505.1 Bacteroidales bacterium | reverse complement strand
CCCTTCAAACAGGTCATTTGTAATCAGCAGGTTGCCATCCAGGTCAGCCCAGTCGGCAAGAGGTGAAAGCTGAGCCGCCGCGGTTACGGCACATGATGTCTCGGTCATGCAGCCTATCATTACTTTCATTCCAAGCGACCGGGCCATGCTCATCATTATAAAGGCCGACCTCATGCCCCCGCATTTCATCAGCTTTATATTGACCCCGCTGTACACTCCGTAAACCTTGTATAAGTCTCCTGCCGTCTGAAGGGCTTCATCAGCGATCACAGGCAGGGGGCTCCTTTCAGTCAGCCAGGCAATGTCATCAACAGCACTTTTAAGCATAGGCTGTTCAACAAACACCACTCCCCTTTCCTTCAGCCAGAAGATCATGTCAAGGGCTTCCTGCCTGTCCTTCCATCCCTGGTTAACATCGACGCACAAAGGCTTTGAACTTACATCCCGTACAGATTCAATCATATCCCTGTCATTTCCCTGTCCAAGCTTCACTTTCAAAATATTAAAATCCGAGGCCTCACGCGTCTTTTCCCTTACTATTTCAGGCTTGTCGATCCCTATTGTAAACGATGTGGAGGGAGCCTTATCCCTGTCAAGACCCCAGATCCTGTACCATGGTTGCCTGATAAGCTTTCCGGCAAGATCATGAAGGGCAATGTCAATCGCTGCCTTGGCGGCATAATTACCCGGGGAAACATTCTCAACATAGGCAAGGATATCTTCAATCAGAAAGGGATTTGTGAACCGGGAAAGGTCGACTTTTTTATAAAATTCAGCCACTGTGGCGTGGCTTTCACCAAGATAAGGCGGCATGGAGGCTTCCCCATAACCTGTAACATCCTCAAACTGTATCTCTGTCAGCATTACAGGAGTTGTAGCTCTTGATGAGAAGGCCACTGTAAAAGTATGTTTAAGCTGTAATTCGTAGGGTCTGAAGCTGAATTTCAGGCCTGAACCCCTGGTATGATTAATCCCGTAACCTGACAGGGGTGATATTGTCCCGGCGAGGAGGGGAAATCCGCCAGCTCCGGCGACCAAGCCGGCGTCCCTTAAAAACTTTCTCCTGCTGCTCATTTGCTGTTTAATTATACCAACTATGATATTTCACCGGCATGATTCCTTTTCTGTTTTCATGGCCAAGAATCCTCCTTGCTGAAAGAAGAGTTTTTTTCCTGTAACTGCTGTAATCAGTCCGCGTGGAATCAAAACTGTTTTCCATGACCCTTGAAGCTGCATGAATAAATTCCTTTCCGCCTTTGCAAATTGCCACATGTGTTACCCTGGGACCCGTTTCCCTGATTGCTCCGAAAAAGAGAAGATCTCCCTTCCTGAGGCTGTCGTAACCGCGGCTGATGTCAACAGGCTCTCCTTGCAGGGCCTGGAGCGATGCATCCCTGGAAAGGATTAGTCCATTCATAAAAAATACAGATCTTACAAAACCGCTGCAATCAACGGCTTTTGGCGATGTACCTCCCCACAGATAAGGAAGTCCGCGAAAATGGAGAGCTTCATAAATTATGTCGTCCCCGCTCCGGCCGACTGCATCGGAAAAGGAGCTGAATTCACGGGTAAATGACTTGCTTAAATATCCTTTCCTGCCGTCGGGAAGCAGGATGCGGATCATATTTCCTTCAGTGCCATCCTCAACAACAATTGCCCCTGCAACAATATCGCCTGTGACGGAATCAGATCCCGGCAACTCAGTTATCCAGCCATTCATGGCAGTGAATATCACCCTTGGCTTGTTGTTCCATTCCCTTAGCTCCTGAGGGCTTAAACGCACCAGGGATGAGCCTTCGGTCCATGCAATATACCTGTCAGGAGTCTGTACAAGCAGCCATCCATCCTCTTCCTTCAGAATCATTACCGGGGTACCCAGTATTGCCTGGGAAACAAGCTCCGATGAGTGGGCGGGCTCACGCCTCAAGTTTATTACGCTTAGCGTTACCAGGCCCATATAAGAAGGGTTTCCAACAGTATCAGGCAAAACCTGCACGCTGTCTGTAACTTGGTATCCCGCTCCTTTGAGTGCGGCAACCATATCCTGCAAAGCTGCAGATGAAGTTGTCTCGCCTTTGAGAAGCAGGCTGCCATTGATCCCATCACCTGTCGAAATACTGCATATGCCTTCGCGCTTGTCCGGAACATGCTTTGCTGATACGGAACTTATTATTTCTTCTGCTTTTTCAGACTTGCTCCTCCCGCATGACACAATCATGATTAGCAGAAGCAGAAGCCAGGATAGAGAGCCTCTGCAGGAGACAACAAAGGAGTATTTCGTCATTTCAAAGGTGATAAACACTCCAAAAATACCTAATTTTTTGCTACTGCCACCTTCCGAGCTGCCTGAATCAATCCTTTTCAGTGCCGCCTTTCTTCGGATCATGGTCAATCGGTATAGTGCAAATCCTGCAAAACCCGTCAAATTTTCCCATAGTGACAACACTGATTAAAAAATAGTCAGATATCAGGATTATAATATAATCAATTCCATGTAAAAATCAAAACCGGGACAGAAATTTCAGTCTGAAAATCCGAATTATGGGATTATATTTGTCAGGATAATGCTTTCTAATATGAAAAAATACCTGCTTCTTCTGCTCTTTCCTCTACTTGCCGGAACCTACTCACACTCCCAGAAACTATATGAATGGAGGGGAAAAGACAGGCTCGGGATATTCAGCGAAAAAAACCTCTTGAAAAGCTGGCCTGCCGAAGGTCCGGCTGAACTCTGGTCTGTAGATGACATCGGGAACGGATTTGTGTCGCCTGTCTTTACAGAAACCAATTTCTACATAAGCGGCGAAACTGATTCTATGTTAATACTTTACTGTTACGATCTTAAGGGCAGCAAACTATGGCAGACAACTATTGGAAAGGAATGGATGAGGTCCTACCCGGGTTCAAGGTGCGCCCCTACAGTAGTTGACGACCTTATCTACATCGGATCAGGATTCGGCAACCTGTACTGTGTTAGCAGGGAGAACGGGAAACTTGTATGGTCAAAGGACCTTGAAAAGGATTTTTCAGGAGAGCTTCCGCTTCACGGGTACTCAGAGGCTCCGCTGGTCGATGGCAATGCAGTATACTGGACGCCCGGGGGAAAAACCAACAACGTAATTGCACTCGACCGTTTTTCAGGTAGGCTGATCTGGTCATGCAAGGGATATGGTGAGAGGTCCGCATACAATCCTCCCAGGATCATCACACATAACGGCAGAAAGATCCTTGTTACCTTCTCTGCCTATCACCTGATGGGGATTGACGCAGCCACAGGAAAGCTGCTATGGGGCCATGAACAGGATAACTTTCCTCTTGCACAGAGGCTGCCTGGCTATGGCGACACCCACTGCAACACCGTAATCTACGACAAAGGGTTTATATATTATGCTGCCGGCGACGGCAATTGCGGTGTCAAACTGGCCCTCTCTGCCGATGGAAACGAGATTAAACAAATATGGAGGAACAAGGATTTCGACAGTTATATGGGAGGAGTTGTAAAGATCGGGGATTACCTCTATTGCGGCGCAACGGCACGTCCCTCACTCGTCTCAATAAATGCCGAATCAGGAAAAATTGTGGATTCCCTTAAGCTGGGAAGCGGTGCTGTGATCGCTGCTGACGACATGCTGTATTACTATTCCCAGAAGGGTGAACTTGCACTTGTGAAGTATAACCAGGGCAGATTCGAGAAAACTGGCTCGGTCAGAATCAGGAAAGGCAATGCCCAGCATTTCTCCCATCCCATAATCAACAAGGGAATTCTTTACCAGAGGCATGGCAAGGTGCTGATGGCCTTCGATATACAAAATAAATAATCTCAGAATGGAAAATATCAGGAAAGAAACCCTGACCTTCCTCTCAGGGCTGAAAAAAAACAATGACCGCGATTGGTTCAATAAAAACAGGGACCTGTATGATTCAGCCAGGAAAAACTTTGAAGCCTTCGTCCAGTCAGTAATAGATGAACTTGCAAAGGCCGAACCCATACTCAGGGGACTCGAGGCAAAAACCTGCATATTCAGGATCAACAGGGACACGAGGTTCTCAAATGACAAATCACCATACAAGACAAATTTCGGAGCTTTTATCGCACGGGGCGGGAAAAAGAACGGCGATAAATATGCGGGGTATTACCTGCACCTGGAACCCGGTGAGTGTATGATCGCCGGGGGAGCTTATATGCCGCCGGCTGACTGGCTGGCAGGAATCAGGGAAAAGATCGCTGAAGATCCCGGCGGTTTTACAAAGGTTTTGAATGAGAAGAACTTCAGGCGCTTCTTCGGAACCCTGGAGGGAGATAAGCTAAAGAAAGCTCCGAAAGGATATGACAACGACCACCCTGCCATTGAGCTGCTCAAACACAAGAGCTTCCTGGCAGTGAATAACATTCCTGATTCAAAGGTTACAGATGTCAGTTTCAACGCTTATATTCTTGAGAACTTCAGGGCGATGAAACCCTTTAATGATTACCTGAACGAAGCTTTAATCTGAGATCATATCACCCGGACCCAGATGAAATATTCGGGATATTCAAGGACTGTGTCCTTCCTCGAAAAGGCGGGCACCGACCGCCCCCCCTTCCACCCTATCATAATGCGCTGGGCTGCACAGTATGCCGGGGTAAGATACCGTGACTTCTGCCTTGATCCGCTTGCAAAATGCGGGGCAATGATAAAATGTGCAAGGGATTTCGATATGGACTGGGTCACTGTAATGTCCGATCCCTGGGCTGAAGCTTCCGCCTTCGGCATTTTAATCGATTACCCCGCCGACAGCCTGCCTGTTGACACCGGCGGTCACCCCTTGAGCGCTGAGGAGTGCGCATCCCTTAAGCCCTTCGACCCGATGTCGAACGAAAGATGCAGAAACAGAATCGCAGAGATAGAGGAATTCAGGAAAAGACTTGGAGATGAACTGTTTATTGTCGGATGGGTCGAAGGACCCGTAGCAGAATACGTCGATCTCAGGAAAGCATCCGAAGCCTCAGTCGACTTCCTTATCGATCCTGATAATGTATCGAAGGCAATGGATGTAATTATCGACAGTGCAATAGAATTCATTGATCTTCAGATCTATGCCGGGGCGCACTGCATAGGGATAGGTGATGCATTCTGCTCCCAGATCGGCCCTGAGCTTTATGACCAGTTTGCCTTCCTGCGCCAGAAAAGGCTTGTTGACCACATCCACAGCCGCAATGCCCTTGCAAAGTTGCATATATGCGGAAACACCTCGTCAATTCTTGAAATGATGATAGCCACAGGCGCGGATATCGTCGATATTGATCACCTGGTGCCTTCGATGTCGGGGTACAGTTCCCTGCTTCGCAAAAACCAGGTCCTGTGCGGAAAAGCCGACCCTGTGTCTGTTATCCAGGATGGAAGTCCTGAATTTATTGCTGAAACAGTGAGTTCTGACTATAGCTCTGCCAGCGGAAGATGCATTGTTTCAGCCGGCTGCGAGATCACCCCGGGTACAGCCTCTGAAAACATGAGAGCTTTTATGATGGCTGCGGCTGCGCAGGGTCAGCACGAATAGAAGTAACGGCAACACCTGGCTGGTAAAAAGAAGGTACGGCAGCAGCCCATGATAAATGCAACAAAAGACCGCATCAACAAATCTAAAGGGCCTTCCCCAGGTTTTGAATAATCCACGACACCGAAGCCCTCTTCCTGTAATCGGGATCGAACCATGCCGCCACAATAATACCCTGGCTGTTTATTATGTATGTTGCAGGTACGGGGAGATGAGCCTCAGGATGCAGATTTATACTTACAAGATCCAGGTCCTTCTGTTTCAGCATTTCCTGGTAGCCGGGGCTGACGTCAAACATCACATCATAATCCATCATTATCTTTTCCTGGCAGTCGTAGATCACTGTAAATGAAATATTGTTCATCTTAACTGTTCGTTCAACGAATTCAAT
>JALOMK010000149.1 GCA_025455505.1 Bacteroidales bacterium | reverse complement strand
CTTGAAGCAGAGAGGTACCTCCTTGCAAATGCGAGGTCAATATAGTTTTCGTAGCTCATGCAGACATGGGATGCGAACTCAACGCCACTGCTTATGATCTGCTTCCATTGTTCGCCCGAAAGTGAGTCAACATCTGATTTCCCGGCATTCATCATATAAAGCGACGATATTATTCCGGCATTGAAGTTGTCACCTGCTCCTATCGTACTCACAGGCTTAATCTTCTTTACCGGAAATTTCCCGGAATATGATTTCGTCCGCACCCATACTCCTTCCGAGCTCGATGTGTAAATAAGGCAGCCGCAGTATTTGCTGACTTCCTTCCATGAAGCATCAGGTCCGCTGGCGCCGAAGATATTCACAAAGTCTTCATCGGAACCTCTCACAATCGTTGCAGTCATCATGTTCTCGATTATCATCGGCCTTAGCTTTTCAAGGTCGGAGATATGAGTTTTCCTGAAATTCGGATCATAGTAAATAAATGCCCCGTTATTGCCGGCCTTAAGGGTAAAGCCGCGGAATCTCGGCCTTATCTCGGGCCAAACGGCGTAGAAGGAGCCGCACTGTACTATGTCGTCCTTTCCGGCATCGGGAAACTCCACGTCGAGCCTCTTCGATGGAAAATCCTTATAGAATGTATAGCTGGCATCATTATTTTCATTCAGGAAGGCAAGCGCAAGTGAGGTACTGCCGCCAGTAAATTTATGGACATGGGATGTATCAACACCGTTCCCGGACAGGAACCCGTCTATAATGGCACCCACATTGTCGGCCCCGTATTCACTTATGAAAAAAGCCGGAAGCCCCAGCCTGCCAATGGAAACCATGCTGTTGAGCACCGATCCGCCTGGTTTTGCAGCACGGGGCTCACCCTGCTTGAAAATAATGTCATAGACTGTCTCACCGATGCCGTAGATTCTTCTCATTGCTGTAAATGATTAATTCAGGCTATTTTACAAGTCCCGAAATCTTTTTAAACACCTCAGTTCCGGCAACCCTTGCAAGTTCGAAGAGTATGCTCTCGAATGTTGTAACAACGGCTCCCTCCTGTTTCATCCTTTCGGCTGCAATTCTTTTTTCCTCAGGTCGCCTCGACGATACACAGTCATATACGAGTACCGGCTTATATCCCGAATGAAGGAGGTCAAGACAGGTCTGGAGAACGCATACATGAGTCTCTATCCCGAAAAGTATTACAGTCTTCTTTCCCGATTCGCGAAGCCTGTCGATGAATGAAGCTTCCCCGCAGCAGCTGAAGGAGATCTTCTCAATGTAACTGAATTCATGCATTCCTTGCGCGAGCAGCGGATGAGTGGGACCAAGTCCCTTCGTATACTGCTGGGTTACAATAACAGGCACCTCAAGAAGCCGGAGCCCTTCTATCAGCCTGGCCGTTCGCTTCAGGATTTCCTCACCTTCGTGAATGTGCGGAAGCAGCTTTTCCTGGACATCAACAAGAACGGCGATCGAATCTTCTTTCAATATTCTCATAATAAGACGATAACAGTTTAAATAATTTTACAGCCACGGAATAAATGACCCGGGAAAAAGCCGGTTCATAAGCGGGCAGCAGACAATAAAAGTATGAATTTTAAGTGTTCGTTTATGGACTGCAATGAATATATTTGTCTTGCTCAATACTTTTAAGATGAAGACATTCAAACTCACCGGCATAGGAATGATGGAAATGATTGAAGTTCCCGATCCCGTAATAACAGGTCCGAAGGATGTGCTTATCAGGATGAAAGTCCTGGGGATCTGCGGTTCCGACATTCATTATTACACACAGGGTAATATAGGATCCCAGAAGGTCGTATATCCCTTCGCGGTGGGACATGAAGGTGCCGGGATAGTTGCCGGAGTTGGAAGCGGGGTAAAAACGGTAAAGCAGGGTGACATCGTAGCTATCGAACCTGCAATGCCCTGTTTTGAATGCGACCAGTGCAGGGCGGGCAGGCATCACACATGCAGGAAGCTTAGATTCCTCGGATGCCCCGGACAGGCTGAGGGCTGCCTGTCGGAATATATAGTTATGCCTGAAACAAGCTGCTTCCCCCTGCCGGCAGTTCTTAATGCCGATCATGGCTCTATTTCGGAACCACTTGCCATTGGAGTTTATTCTGTCAGCCAGGCCGGGGATGTCAGTGGTCGCGACATTGCAATCCTTGGTTTCGGTCCTATTGGAATGAGCGTTATGCTAGCCGCGGGTGCTGAGGGGGCAACGGGCATCTGCGTTACTGACATGATTGAGGAACGGCTGGGAATTGCCGTCAGGGAAGGGGCCCGCTTAACCGGAAATCCCGGCAGGGAGGACATAGTTTCGAAATTTACCGGAAGTGTAAAGACGGGCTTCGATTATGTGTTCGAATGCTGCGGCAAACAGGATGCTCTCGACGAGGCCCTCAGACTGCTGAAACCGGGAGGTAAACTAATAGTTGTAGGTATCCCGGAATTCGACTCCTGGACCTTGAATGCCGAGACAGCAAGGAGAAGGGAAATATCGATTATCTTCATCCGCCGCCAGAATGGCTGTGTTGAAACATCAATTGAAATGATGGCCTCAGGGAAAATTGCCACAGACAGGATGGTAACCCACCGTTTCCCGTTCAGCAAGGCGAAAGAAGCATTCGATCTTGTTGCAGGATACAGGGACGGAGTGATGAAGGCAATGATAGATTTCTAAAAAACGAAAAGCATTATTCTTCCTGGTCTTCAATGAGTTTATGCCTGCCCAGGGTCTATTTGCCCTGCAGGTTCCTCAGGCGCATCAGTGCTTCAATAAAGTAGTAATCACCGTATGTGAGCGGTACATCAACTTCGCTTTTTCCCGGGAGATGACCAACTCCATGCTTTATTATAAAATTGCCGTTCTCTTCAGGGGCTGCCAGGTACTCAGGTGAAGCAAGAGCCCTCACCTGTTTTTCGGCAAATGCCATATAGGCAGCCGAGGATCCGGCCTCAACATAGCCGCTGAGTTCAATAAGGGCCGACGCCATTATTGAGGCTGCGGAGGCATCGCGCAGGGCAGCAGGGATATCCGGTGCGTTGAAGTCCCAGTAAGGAATCCCGTCAGCAGGCATGTTCGGATGGTTGATCAGGAAATCTGCCACTCGTTCAGCTTGTTTCAGGTAGCGCTCAAGTTTCGTTTCCCTGTACATGACTGTATAACCGTAAAGGCCCCAGACCTGTCCCCTGGCCCATGCTGATTCATCTGAATATCCCTGGTGGGTCTGCTTCACCATCACTTTTCCCGATATCGTGTCATATGACACTACATGCCAGGAACTGAAATCGGGCCTGTAATGGTTCAGCATTGTTGTGTCGGCGTGTGTAACTGCAATATCATAGAAAGTTGAATCACCCGATTTCCTGAAGGCCCACATGAGGAGTTCAAGGTTCATCATATTATCTATTATCACCGGGAATTGCCATTTTTTGTTTGCCTCCCACGACTGTAGGCAGCCGATGTTCGCCCTGAACCTCGTACTCAGTGAGCGGGCACCTGTCAGCAGAACTTCGTTATAGCTCTCCTCCCCTGCCAGGCGAAGGCCATTGCCAAAACTGCAATAGAGCATGAAACCGACATCATGGCTCTTTGTATTGAATTTTTGCTTTTCAACCCTCGCTGTCATCTCATACGCATAGTCCCTGAACTTCTGATCTCCTGAATATTCATAGAGATACCAGAGACTGCCCGGGAAAAAGCCGCTTGTCCACCACCCTGAACCTTCAGTACGCAACTTGCCTTCGGTGTCGAGAGTCCGGGGAAGCCTGTCAGGCATGCTTTTCATTTCCTGAGCCATAAGGTCATATTTCTGCATGGCGACTGCGAGGGATTCGCTTATTACCTTTTCCATGGGTTTTTCTGCTGAACACGCAGCAAGCAACAATCCGGTGAGAGTGATGACAATAAGTTGATTTTTCATTTCGGCCAGGCATTTAATAATTATTACATTCAATAACAGGTCCGGGACACAGTGTTTAAGAGTAATTACAGGACTCTAAAATACAAATTGCATTTGAAAAATATTTGACCTAAATTAGATCTTCTGTAGAAAACATGTTACATAACAGTACATAAAACCTTTAAGGGCTTATCTGGAAGGTGTTAAATATTCTTAAATTGTCTTAAACCTGAATTATTTAAATTGTTTTATTCCTACTTTTAAGATCGGAGCTTGCAAGCCGTCATATGGGAACCTTCTAAGTTTTATGAAAGACATGCGAATAAAAAGATCGGGCTTTGATGTTGAAAAACTGAAAGGAGCACCGGGCCGTTTCAGGGATCGATTGAAAAAATACAGAATTCCTGCGGGAGTTTTGACAATAGCTATCGGCATCGTGTCAACTGCATGGTTTCTAATAAGGGTTATACCGAAGCCAAGCCGTGCGGCTTATCCCTGCATGAGGGTGGCTGCCCCTTTCATGTCAGGGTTTGTTATCTGGTTACTTTCAGTTGCAGGCCTT
The DNA here is from genome assembly GCA_025455505.1 of Bacteroidales bacterium. Taxonomy (GTDB): domain Bacteria; phylum Bacteroidota; class Bacteroidia; order Bacteroidales; family VadinHA17; genus LD21. The sequence continues at coordinate 1,495 of JALOMK010000149.1, read as the reverse complement.
ACTTTCATTTCGCGGAAAACTTCGTCCCGCATTATTAATATAAGGTATGCCGCCTCGGCAACAGCACTTTTCGCAATGGTGGTCCTCCTCGCTGTATCTCCGGCTCAGAACTCCGCCACTGCATTCCAGGAAGCCGGGAAAGCGGGACCTGCCGATGGCCCTAATCAGCCATTTGGCAAGGGTACGGGAGTAAATCCAGGAAGGGTCGTCTGGGCCTGGAACCCCAAAGCCACAAACGAAAACTGCATCAATTCATTTGATCTTTACAAACCTGAAAATACCAACCAGGGTGTTGTAAACAGGATGGTTGCTGAATCTGTAATGAAACTTGCCGGTAAGAAAACAATGGCAGAATCCTGGGACGCGCTTTTCAGGTCATTTAACCTCTCTAAATCGGGCAAAGCCAGGAGTTACAGCGCAGGTGAAAAAATATTCATAAAGATCAACCAGGGTACCGCCAACGCAAAACTCAGAAACGACGACATAAACAATGGCTTCTACATTCCTGATAGAATTACAACAGGAGAAGATGCAAAAAGAGGCTATTCGGGAACCTGTGAAACATATCCCAACGTAGTGCTGGAACTGCTGCGGGAGCTTGTATATGTAGCCGGGGTTGACCAGAAGGATATTGCGATTGGCGATCCGATCAGCCATATATTCGGGCATAATTATGATATCTGGGCAACTGAATTTCCTGATGTGGTATATGTTGACAGGATGTCAGAAAAATGGGGTCGCACCCTAATTAGGCCCACCGATAAGGAATTGATTTTCTATTCAGATGGAAAAGAGAGCGACAAGCTTTATGACTTTGTTGAGAATGCCGACTACATGATCAATGTTGCAAACCTTAAACCGCATGGCAGGGCAGGCATAACCCTGACTGCAAAAAATCATTTCGGAACTCAGGGCAGGCCATCAGCATTCCACCTGCATTACTCGCTGGTATCGCCTGTATCGCTCGGAAGCCCCACAAACAACGGGTATGGCAAATACAGGGTACTTGTTGACATTATGGGAAGCAGGTACCTTGGGAGAAACACTCTCCTTTTCGTAGTTGACGGCTTGTACGGAGGTGGTTCAAACGAGACGAGGGTCCCGGTTAAGTATTTCATGTCCCCCTTCAATAACGACTGGTGCAATTCTGTATTCATGTCGCAGGATCAGGTGGCGCTCGAATCTGTATGTTACGATTTCCTGAGAAGCGAATGGAACGGCACCTACAGTCACAGCCCTGCCAACAATGCATATGAAAGCATGGCAAATGTCTATGGTGTCGATGACTACCTTCACCAGGCAGCCGACAGCCGGAACTGGCCACAGGGCATCACTTATGACCCTGACAGGAGCGGAAAGCCTCTTGGCAGCCTTGGAATCCATGAGCACTGGAACGATCCGCAGAGGAAGCAATATTCACGCAACCTCGGCAAAGACTACGGCATTGAGCTTATCGCAATACCTGACACTCTTCTTGGGAGCAGCAAATCAACAG
>JALOMK010000148.1 GCA_025455505.1 Bacteroidales bacterium | reverse complement strand
AAAAACAGGAAGGGCTCATTTCTTTGCTCCCTACAAACAACTCGGGAGCCTGAAGATCAATACACTTGTCTTCAATCTCTCCGTGCTCTGGCTTATGATATTATCGATGTTTGTATCACTCTATTACGACCTGCTGAAAAAACTTGTTAGATCGATCGAGGCCCTTAAAATGCCTATCCTGCGAAGGAAGTTTGGAAGGCATCTGTAGTAATAACCCGGTGTCTTATGAACTATGTCAGAGCAAAGAAAAGCCTGGGGCAGCACTTCCTGAAAGACCGCTCCATTGCTCAGCGAATTGCCGGCGCCCTTTCAGGGACAGGATATGATTCTGTGCTTGAGGTTGGTCCGGGAATGGGCATTCTCACATCATGCCTGCTTGAGAGAGGCTTCAGCGATCTCAGGGCTGTGGAGATCGACAGGGAATCAGTGGAATATCTGCGAAAGCATATGCCTTCGGATCTCAGGATCATAGAAGGCGATTTCCTTACACTGCCACCGGAGGTCCTCTTTCCCGGCAGGATGGCTGTTATAGGTAATTTCCCGTACAATATCTCGTCACAGATTTTCTTCAGGATCCTGGAGCACCGCGATAAAGTTGCCGAAGTTGCAGGCATGTTGCAGAAAGAAGTCGCGGAGCGTATCTGCGCTGGTCCGGGTTCGCGCACATACGGTATATTGAGTGTCCTTCTGCAGGCTTATTACAAAACAGAATACCTGTTCACAGTATCAGAGAACAGTTTCATACCTCCTCCGAAGGTGAAGTCCGGGGTGCTCAGGCTGACTCGCAATTCGGTCGTAACCTTTGGCTGCGATGAGCAGCTTTTCAGGAGGGTTGTAAAGACAGCCTTCAACCAGAGGCGCAAGACACTGCGTAATTCACTGAAAGCAGCATTTGGAGCAGTCAATCAGGAAATGCCCTATGCGGGACTGAGACCCGAGCAGCTTGATGTTGATAGGTTCAGGGAACTTACAAACTGGATTTCGGAAAATATGGCCCGCTCAGAATGAGAACCCTATAGCCTCTACAGGGTTCATCTTGGAGGCTGTATATGCAGGGGCATAACCTGCCACCACTCCGATAGTTCCGGAAATAACAACAGCGAGGATCGCATTGCCCAGGGTAAGGTGAATATTCAGTTCGTAGAGGTAATTGATTACAGTGGTGCCGATTGCTATCATGATTATTCCCAAAATGCCGCCAACAACTGACAGCAGGACTGACTCAACCAGGAACTGCTGAAGAATAAAAAACCTCTTTGCACCAAGGGCTTTCTGGATTCCTATTTGGTTGGTTCTTTCCCTTACAGAGACAAACATTATGTTGGCAATCCCGAAACCGCCGACAAGGATTGAAAAGCCACCGATGACCCAGCCTCCGATGTTTATCCCGACAAATACTGCATCAAATCCCTGTGAAAGCATGCTTGCCTTGTTGATTGAAAAGTTATTTATCTCGTCGGGCTGCAGCCTTCTCGCTGCCCTTAATATCATTGTTACCTCGTCGCTCAGCTCCTCAACGGCCACCCCGGGTTTTGCCTTTATCATCATCTGTGTGTCGGCAAACCTGTACCGCATGTTTATAAAGCTTCGCCCGTATTGCAGAGGTACAAGTACAATCCCGTCCATCCCGCTGTCGCTGATTCCTCCCTTTCCCTCTTTCTTCATCACGCCTATTATCATCGTCCTGAAGCCCGCAATTGTTATCTCCTTGCCTACTGGATTTGCCTTTTCGAACAGTTTCTCTGCAATTTCAGACCCGATTATTGCAACATTCTTTCCCGCATCGGCCTCATAGGGAGAAAAATATCTTCCCTTTTCTATCTCAAATGACCTGATATCCTGGAATTCAATTGTCACTGCCGCTACCGGTATGTCGCTTGCAACGTTTTTCAGGAACTTTACCTGTTCGGCCTGTGATATAAGGAGGCAAACGGATTCCGCCTTTCCCGATTTTCTCACAACCGCCTCGTAATCATTTTCCGACATTGGCGGCCATTTTATTATGTCCCACCAGGCAAGATTAGGATCGAAGGACCAGGGGAATTTCTGAACATAGATGACATTGTCTCCCAGTGTCGAAATGCTGTCGCGTATTGACTTCTCCATCCAGTCGAGAGCCGTGAAAACTGATATGATTGAGAAAATCCCTATTGTGATGCCAAACAATGATAGAAAAGTTCTTAACTTATTGACTATCACTGAATGAAACGCAAAAATCACCCCCTCCCTGAACAGCCTTAAAAACATGTTTGTGAATGTGTTTTATTTGGTGAGGTCAAATATACGAAAATCATTGGTTGCTGATAATCAATTTATATTATGTGATGAGAGTATTAAAAAAATATCTATTTTTAAGCGCCCTTGGGGACTGATCCTGCCGGTTGTCGTAATTGTCTGTTAATGAATAGTAAAAAAATAAAAAGTGCTCTGATTTCTGTCTATTATAAGGACGGGCTTGATTTGATTGTAAAGAAGTTGCAGGAACTAGGTGTAAGGATTTTTTCAACAGGTGGCACAAGTACTTTCATTGAAGATCTCGGGATCAGGGCTGAAAAGGTGGAGGACCTTACCGGTTATCCCTCCATTCTCGGAGGAAGGGTAAAGACTCTTCATCCATCTGTTTTCGGAGGTATCCTTGCACGAAGAGGAGACCTTGGCGATGCCGGGCAACTGATTGAATACAATATCCCCGAGATCGACCTGGTAATAGTCGACCTTTATCCTTTTGAAAACACCCTTGCTTCTGGTGCCGGAGAAGATGAGATAATTGAGAAGATTGACATTGGCGGCATTTCTCTGATCAGGGCTGCAGCAAAGAATTACAATGATGTGCTTGTGATCTCCGACAGGGAGCAGTATTCTGAACTACTGGGTCTGCTTGAACGAAGTGGCGGCAATTCCACCAATGATGAGAGAAGGCACTTTGCCGCCCTGGCTTTCAGGACGTCATCTCACTATGATTCAGCAATTTTCAGGTATTTCAACAGGAAGGAAGCCCTGCCTGTATTCAGGGAAAGCATTAACAGCGCCTATCACCTCCGCTATGGAGAAAATCCTCACCAGAAGGGCATTTTCTACGGTGATCCTTCAAAAGTCTTTGATAAGCTCCACGGCAAGGAACTCTCTTACAATAACCTTCTTGATCTTGAGGCGGCCATAAGTCTTATTGATGAGTTCCGGGAAATTACTTTTGTTGTGATAAAGCATAACAATGCCTGCGGGGTAGCCTCCCGGCCAGATCCGATCCAGGCATGGACCGACGCTCTTGCGTGTGACCCCGTGTCGGCTTATGGCGGGGTTATAGCGTCGAACTCCGGGATAGACGCGAGGGTGGCTGAAGAGATTGACAAACTCTTCTTTGAGATCATAATAGCTCCTTCATACAGCGACGCTGCACTCGACATCCTCAGGCAGAAGAAAAACAGGATAATACTTGCGCGCCGCGATTTTGCATCCAGAACCGACAGTTACAGGTCGCTGCTGAACGGTGTTCTCTGGCAGGAACGCGATAACAGCACTGAAGGGACTGAGGATATGAAGACAGTTACTTCAAGAGAGCCCCGCAGTGAAGAGACCAGCGACCTTGTTTTTGCCAATATAATTGTAAAACACAGCAAGTCAAATGCAATTGTACTGGCAAAGAACAGGCAGCTTCTTGCAAGCGGTATCGGACAGACTTCGAGGGTGGATGCCCTTAAACAGGCAATTGAAAAAGCAGCATCCTTCGGATTTGACCTGAAAGGGGCCGTGATGGCTTCTGACGCATTCTTTCCCTTCCCCGACTGTGTAGAGCTTGCCCATAAGGCAGGTATATCAGCCGTGATACAGCCCGGAGGCTCGGTAAGGGACCAGGAATCAGTCAGCTATTGCTCCGGGCATGACATGGCAATGGTTTTTACCGGTGTACGACATTTTAAACATTAGGAACAATTAACAGACTATAATAATGGGACTATTTTCATTTTTAACGCAGGAAATAGCAATCGACCTGGGGACAGCGAACACGATAATTATTCATAATGACAAGATCGTTGTTGATGAGCCGTCGATTGTGGCAATTGACAGGAATACAGGGAAACTTGTTGCAATTGGGGAGGCAGCAAGGCAGATGCATGGCAAGACGCACGAAAACATCAAGACTATCAGGCCCCTGCGCGACGGTGTTATAGCCGACTTCAATGCAGCTGAGCTGATGATCAGGGGGATGATAAAAATGATCACAAAGAATTCGAAGTTCTTCTCTCCTTCGCTCAAAATGGTTGTTTGCATCCCTTCGGGAAGCACCGAGGTTGAAATCAGGGCTGTCCGCGACTCCTCCGAGCATGCCGGGGGCAGGGATGTGTACATGATATATGAGCCAATGGCAGCCGCCATAGGTATAGGGCTCGATGTTGAAGCCCCCGAGGGTTGCATGGTTGTTGATATAGGGGGAGGCACAACGGAAATTGCCGTTATAGCACTCGGAGGCATAGTCTGCAATAAATCGATAAGGATTGCCGGCGACGGGTTTACAGCCGACATTCAGTCGTATATGAGGCACCAGCATAATATCAAGATAGGCGAAAGGACCGCCGAGGACATTAAGATCGGCGTCGGAGCGGCATTGCCGGATATCGATAATCCACCTCCGGATTTCATTGTCCGCGGCCCTAATATAATGACATCGCTGCCCATCGAGATCCCGATCTCTTACCAGGAAATAGCCTACTGTCTCGACAAGTCGCTTTCAAAAGTTGAAGCGGCCCTGCTGAATGTACTAGAGCAGACTCCACCGGAGCTCTATGCCGATATTGTCAACAAGGGCATCTATCTTGCCGGAGGCGGCGCTCTGCTAAGGGGGCTCGACAAACGTCTCTCCGACAAGATAAACATTAACTTCAATGTTGTTGAGGATCCGCTGCATGCAGTTGCGCGTGGTACAGGGGTTGCCCTGAAGAATGTCGACAGATTTCAGTTCCTTATGAGGTAATATCCTGTTAATGAGGAGTCTGCTGAATTTCCTTGAGCGGTATCACAGAGCAATATTGTTCATATTTCTTGAAATTATTGCCCTGTATCTCCTGGCAAAAGGGAACAGCTATCATAATTCAAAGCTTATGAACGGGCTGAGGGGCCTTACTTATGCAATAGAAGGCAGGCTTAATTACACGCATAATTATCTGAGGCTCCTTGAGATCAACCGCGATCTGGCAGCACAGAACAGCGCCCTCAGGGAAAGGCTTGACAGGCTGGTCTCAGGCGGTACCCAGGCATTCATGACATCGTCCGATACACTTTTCAGACAGGAATACAAATACCTTAACGGCTCAGTGGTTGACAATTCTGTTAATACCCAAAAGAACTTTTTCACAATCAACAAGGGAATGAAACATGGTGTTGCACCCGATATGGCTGTAATAAGCGGACAGGGAGTTGCGGGAGTGATCATAGGGTGCTCTGAGAATTTTTCGGTTGCATTGTCGGTGCTCAACGTCGATTTCAAGGTAAGCGCCAGGCTCCGTTCGAGCGGGTATTTCGGTTCTGTCAGCTGGGACGGCCATAATCCCGAATATGCAATACTCAGTGAAATACCCCAGCATGTAGCAATCAGTGAGGGCGATACAATTGAGACTACAGGCTTTTCATCAATTTTCCCCGAAGGGATAATGGTGGGAACTGTAAGCGAATTTGAGAAAAGCGGGGGGGATTTCTACAACATTAAAATTAAACTGGCGACAGAGTTCAGGAGACTTAATTTTGTTGACATTATCGGTGACCTTCGGAAAACTGAAAAACTTGAATTGCTTAACGACTTAAAATGATAAATACCTTACTTAAGTTCGGTTCTGCATTTCTTCTGCTGATTCTGGCACAGGTACTGGTATTCAACAATATTCAGTTCAGCGGGTTCATCAATCCTTATGTATATGTTCTTTTCATTCTTCTGTTACCCCTGGCAGTACCCGGATGGCTTCTGCTCCTTCTTGCATTCATTACCGGGAT